>JAEVZU010000262.1 GCA_023392075.1 Bacillota bacterium
CGTGAAGGCCGCGGGAGCCTGACGTTTCCGACAAAATTTGATATGGTAACTTCGTTGCTTAATCTTGATCACCGTGGAAAGACCATATTTCGCATGAGCGTGAATCCCCAGGAAATAATAAGTCGCATAGAGATGGGCACTTCCCCATTGCCTGCAAGAATCCGTGCGCTAAACGACATGGCGGAGGCGGGATATCCGGTGGGGCTGTTGATTGCACCCGTGATTCTTCTTCCGAATTGGAAGCGCCTGTACGGGGAACTGATAGAGTGCCTGGCAGACGAACTGAGCGACAAGGTTATGCAAAATGGCTTTATAGAAATTATACTAATGACATACAGCTTCGTACAAAATGCTATTAACACAGAGGCTTTCCCGAATGCGGTACAGCTTTTCGACCGGGAAACCATGACCGGACGTGGGCGTGGCAAATACTGCTATCGAAACGATATCCGTGCAGAAGCCGAGTGCTTTTTACGGGAAAAGCTTTCTAGGCAGTTAGGAACTATGTCGATACTGTATATTTCATAACAATTTTCGAAAATTCCCTTACTTATCAGTACTACCAATTGACTGCTTATATGGAACTCTTGCAGCCGGGACTAACTTGGATGCAGGTTCTGTATGTACCGTTTGATCATCAAAGAAAATATTAGCACCAAAGGCCTTCAATACTTTGCTTTTTTCAATCCCACCTAAGAAAAATGCTTCATCAATACGAACATCCCATGCCCTAAGCGTTCTGACAACACGCTCGTGAGCAGGCGCATTCCTGGCAGTTACAAGCGCCGTACGAATAGGAGCTAATTCTTCAGGAAACCCTTTTTGAATGGTGGAAATAGTTTTCAAAAGTTTTGCAAAAGGCCCTTCTGGCAACGGATTTTGCGCGTTTCTTCTTTCGTGCTCCGCAAACGCCAGCAACCCTTCGGTTTGAAAAATGTGCTCCGATTCGTCAGAGAAAATAACCGCATCTCCGTCAAAAGCTATTCTAATCTGTTGCACATAATCCTCTGGGTTGATGGGCCATTCTGAATGTGAGCAGATAATACCGGCCGCGACATTTGCGTTAATTGCCTCTTGTACGTCTGATTCATTTGCAGATAAGAATAAATCTGTTTTGAAAGCATCCAAGTATGGTGAAATTGATTCACCCCCTACAAGGGCAGCTCTGCTAATATCAAGTCCATAGTGCTCTATAGATTTGAAAATTCGCAAACTTGTGTCCGCACTGTTTTTAGACATAACAATTATTTCTGTAAGATGCTGACCATCTGTATTGAGCCGATGAAGTGCTTTTATAAGAGGAAATGCTGTACCTGGCATTAAAACATCATTTTCATGTTCAATCTGATATTCAGAGTATGCTTTTAGACCTTCCTGTTCATATATTATATTCTCTCTTTCCAAATCGAACAAGGCACGAGAGGAGATTCCCACTACCAATTTATTATCTAAAGCAAGTGCCATATTTGCAACCTTCTCTCCATCAACTAAAATTCCTATTAGTGATATAATACGACCTTTTATGAGGTTTTAACAAGTCTTTCATTTTATCTGATTATACCAAATGCCGCTGATACCATCAATGCAAATATGTTAGAATGATGGTGAGTAAAGTTATAAATGGGGAAGAGAAGGAAGCTGGCATAAAGCCGGATGCATAGTTGTTTTAGCCGCTTCGGTGCTGGATTGTATGGTCGGAAGTATGGTCAATAATATATCTGGTATATCACTTACTTTTGCCTATACTGTTTTGTTATGCCCGGTAGTTTTGTATGGTTGTGTTGCTGGAAAAGATATGTGCCCTAAAGATTTCCCCAAAAAACACCGCCAACGTATTTCTACAGTTAAGCGGTTTTGTTTGGAGTTATGCTGCAAATAAAATTTTTGCAGTTAGGTCAGTTATCGGCCAATTAAGCCGCTTCGTTTTTACCCGGCGTCATTTTGCTGCCCGCATTTATTAACAATATAGCAGCTAAAACGATAAACGGAAGTCCGGCAATAAGGCCGGTGATTGCCGGGCCAAGCAGCATATTATAGCTGCCTTTGATCAGATAAATCGGCAGCGCCGCGCCCGCATTAACCGTCGAATGTATCATGGCGGCTGGAATGGAGCTTTGCAGTTTGATTGATATAAAGCCTTCGATAATGCCAAGCACAATGCAAAAAACGATCATGGCCAGAATGCCGAGCCATGGATAGCCCCAATAGCCAGTTCCGTAATTATGGCCCATGACGATGATTGGCAAATGCCAGATTCCCCATATTGCCCCTGTAATAATTAAAGCAATCCTGTCAGATAAAAACATACGCAGTTTGGGGAGCAAATACCCTCGCCAGCCAAGCTCTTCCCCCATTGTTGGTATGATATTTACAATCGGGCCGATGACAACAAAAATCAGAACCTGAACAATCAGCAGAGTGGATGCGGTAAGCCCCTGGCTACCACTTGAAGCTACCAGTTCGTTTAAAGCTGTAAGCTCCGGATCAAAGGAACCGGGGAAAATCAAAAAATAAACCGCTCCGCTCAGAAACAACAAGACTGTCGGGCCGAAGTACACAAGCAGATAATCTCTCATATGCCCCTTGAAGTGAGGGTGCAGATACATATTCCCAAAACCTTCTTTTGTTATAAGCCGTGTTAATACGCTGCTTAGCGCGGGGACAAACATCGCTGCCATAGTGATTACCACGGCCAAACCGATTCCGTAGGTCAGCCCGCAGATCGGTATCAATAAAAACACAATCCAAGCTATGACGATTGTAAGCGCAATGAATATAATCAGCCGTTTTTTTTCCGCCAATTTCTCTTGTTCCATCATAACATTACCTCCTCGTATAAAAAGTTTTGTAAGGGTTTTTAAATATTTCTTCCAGGTATAACCCTTACGTTTTAACAAATATTAACTGGAAAATATTTTGCTCTTTGATAACTGATTTCTTGCTATTGAACTTACCTAATGCTCGTGTACAATATAGTTAAGCTATTGAGGTCAGTTCTATTCTCTCCTGTAGGACACTTTGTGTCACTTCTAAATTAGTCAGTTCCCCCGGCCTGATGTTAGCTTTAACCGCTGGGTGTGTTTCTCCCGAAGCCTTCTCCTGTATAGCAGTTCAAGGAGGCTCGTGCATAAGGCTTCCGGAGGTGATTTCATAAACACAAAAGGTAAAGGCCGGTTCGCAAACCCTGATGAAGTTGCCAAGGCTGTTCAAAAGTCAGCCAGAAGCTCATACCGTCTCCCCAAAACGGTTACTGACTCCGTTAATCAGGTTCTTGCTTGCAGCTCTTACAAGGAACAGCTCAAAATCTTTGACAAGGCCATTGAGGAGCAAGCGAAGCTCATTCCAAACACATTGACCTCGGTCAAAGGAATCGGACCGGTTTACTCTGCTGGGATCATAGCAGAAATTGGTGATATTCATCGTTTCAAGGATCAAGCAGCATTGGCTAAATTTGCGGGTATTGCCTGGACAAAGCACCAATCAGGTAATTTTACGGCTGCGAATACGCGATTAATCAAGCAACAGGTATCTGCGTTACTACATCATGGAAGCCACTAACCAAGTGAGATTGCACGATCACGAGTTAAAACGCTTCTACAAACTAAAGTACAGCCAAACCCCGAAACCGCCGCATAAAAGAGCACTTGCATTAACTGCCAGAAAAAAGGAGAGTAATTTCCAATTGGCATTCCACTTCCTGACATTTTTGTAAATTCAATTTGTCAGGTTTAAGAGGAGGTTTCCTTTTGCGTCCAAATAGGTTAAAATATCATCAAATTTACAAAACTTTTTTCCAATTTGCTCTTGACATTTTACCGCTGGACTAACTATATTATTTGCAGTTGTTTTGAAGCTTTTCAGTTATACTCTGAAAATGCTGTTCATCTGATAGAATCGAGAATGCCGGATTATTAACGATTACATCATACATGCTTTTTCTAATCATTTTTTCATTCCGGGGAAGATTCGTTCCCAGATCGAGCTTATCCAGCCAGTCGTCCAGAAGGTCAAAAAAAGCGTCGCCATGCAAGCATAAGGGATATATATTGCTTGTTACGATCCCGGTGTACTTTTGCAACATTTCAAGGGCCTTATCATGATTTTTCTGAACAATATATCCCTGTGCGGCGGAAATATACAGGCCGACCAGGACGCTGGGATGCAGATGCCTCACATCAAACGTTTCCGCTATCACAAGTGAGCGCCGCAGTACCTCCTCGAATTTGGATGGGTCATCCGCACATAGCATAAGGTAAGCGGGGAAGAAATTGAACAGGACGACGATATCCTGAAAAATTCCAACCTGCAAAACGGATTTTGCCTCATCAGCGCGCCCCATCATTTGGTAAGCGGAAGCTAAAATCGATTCAGGGGGCAGCGCAGGCGCGACTGTTCCGTCAAGCAGTTCCAGCGCAGTATTGGGATTACCGGAAACGAGGCTGCACAGGGCCTCCATATACAAAGCCAGTCTGGTAATTGATACATCGTCGCATTCCTCTCTGACCCGGGTAAAAAGGACCTTAGCTTCCTCAGTCAAAGACGCCGATTTCTGCGGGTCCTTCAGCAATTCTATATGATTGATTATCAGTATCCCCATTTGCAGCAGCAATGGAAAGCATGAATAGTATTTTTTAATTATCCCTCGGCAGTTTTCCATCACAGAATCAAACGGTTTTGACGTAAAATCATCCGACAGGCTTTGGTACAGCTTTCGAATATCCTCTTTTGTCATCTGCGGCTTATAATCTATCAATTCGTCAACGCTGATGTTAAAGTACGCAGCCAGCTGCGGAAGAAAAGTAATATCGGGATAGCTTTGCCCCGTCTCCCATTTGGAAACCGATGCCTTGGACACTCCAATGTAATTTGAAAGCTCATCTTGAGTGATACCCTTTTCCTTACGCCTATTTACAAGCACTTTTGCAATATTAATTTCCTCCATATGAATCACCTCTGATTATATTTTAGTTGTCAGGCAGAAGAAAATCAATGGATTTGCAGTTGATAAAGGTTAAATAAATCAACCGTTGCGATACTTTTTATCGGAGCCGTTGTTATATCGCATAGATGGGGGTAAATATCACAGCAGACAGCTTAAAAAAATAAAAAGCAACATGCCTGTTTAAATCCTTAGCACGTTGCTTTTTATTTTGTACGCCCGACCGATTCGAACGTGCGACCTGCGGTTACGACCAAGCTACCAATGATTTTAACTCCTAAGGACGTACAGAACCTATCAGATTGGCCAAAAAACCAGACATATGGGTTATTTCGCAGCAAATCATTTCCATCAGAAAGAATAAAGGGCAAATACATTATACCGAAACAACAATTTTTGAAATGGTTGGGCGAACATGACAAGTAGGGGGACGAAAAATCATCCTCCCCTGGGGATGGAGAAAAAACTCTGTCCCATATCAATGGTGATTTCGTGATCCTGAACGTCTACAGAGTTGCCTTGAGCTGTGTGGACTTTTATACACAGAGCTCCAAAATGCTGTTTTCAGGGTCACGATAATATGGGGGATACCTTAAAATAAATACCATCAAATCGTGTACGGATGATGGACAGCAAGGCGTATCTTCCATCAAAACAATGCGGTAGAATCGACGGAAGTCATTTGTAGTAAATCTTTCGTGTAAATACATCCAGATAAACTGCTAAATATAGAAAACCTTTAAATATCTTCTGAACTCTAGTAGTACGTTTTACAAACTTATTAACAGGAGAAGCTATTGTATGGTGCTCCTATAAATCTTTTTGTTATATGTTGCAGGTGATTTGTTACTACGTGATGAGAAGAATAACATTAACTTTTCCTTTAGTGAGTCAAGGTCAAGAGTTTCTACCTCCATGACATTTTGAAAACTCTTAAATGTTCTTTGGTAATCGCTTATAGTGCGTTCTGACATTCCTTGAGCCTGCTTGAGAAAAATGAAATGCTCCATAGTGTCTGATAGTTTTAGTCTGGTTTCATAATTTGCTTTTAATAGCTGTTTTCAAGGCATTAAAAAACCCTCCTTAACTTTTTAGTTAAGAAAGGTAGTCTGAAGGTTGAGTTTCAAGTAAAAATCCTTGAAACTCAGTAGTGGTACGCCCGACACGATTCGAACGTGCGACCTGCGGTTTAGGAAACCGACGCTCTATCCTACTGAGCTACGGGCGCGTATAATAAGTTTCCGACGTTTTTAAATTATATCATGAATGGTGAAAAAGTCAACGGGTTAAGAGATAATTCTGAATTTTACTCGTATTCTGGATCAGCAGGCAAAGTAAATAAAGCTGCTCATTTTAATCAAAAACTGTATTTAACAATGTACAACAGTTGCAAACAGCCCGATTGTAGGACCTATGGAATATAGAGAAATGATATTATTTTATCCCGAAGCCTATTCCTAATTGTTTAGGAATGGAGACTTAATTTTCCCATATCATATAGAACTTGTAAGAACCAAGGTGTAAATTTAAGAGGAAACTTAAAAACAAAAATCGCAGAAAGGATGACTCCAATTTTGACTAAATTGAATTCTTTAATTAAATGTACTTCATGTATAATTATTGCATTGGCATTAGTATTTACCGGTGCAGGGCTTACAAAAAGCAAAGAGGGAATCTTACCTTCACTGGAAATTCTTAATAAAGCTTCTGCAGCTTCTGATACTGCATATGCCTATTATGTATCAAACAGTGTTTTATACCGGGTAAAGAATGACGGAACGGGCAACCAAAAATTATTAAATAACTTTTATGGTGTAAACTTGAAGGTTGCAGGTAACTACCTGTACTATATGTATGATGAAAAATCCTCCACATTTTTAAGCCTGCCGCTGGATGGGTCGGCTGCCATGCCAACCCGCTTTATTGATGCACGCATAGTATACTATGACACAGACGGTACCAACATTTACTATATGAATGACGAGGGTGAGATCTACAGATCACCTGCAAATGCCACTGCCAAAGAGGCTAAGCTTGTAGCTGATATGGCAGATACAAATTATCCGAGTTTTTCAATAATAAACGGCAAAATTTACTACAATGCATTGAAAAACGGAAGAACAAGCTGGGTAGCCTCAAAGGCGGCAGACGGCAGCGGGCAGGTTCAGTGGATTGCTTCAGGTGCATTCCCTGACTCCTGGTATGTACATAAGGACAATACCAATGTCTATATGATGGTTAACTCCAAGCCTGAGGAAAAGTATTCAACCAACAGTATGTTATTGTATTCAATACCTCAAAAGAGCGGAGCGGCAAAAGCATTAAATTCAAAGGCTCCACTTGATGTAAATGCGGTATATTCAGGAATGTGGACAAATAATTATTTTGTTTATAATAAGGATGTAAAATATGGCTCGGATGAGTGGGATTATTCAAAAGCTAAAGGATACGCTATTGACCTGAAAGGAAAGAGTATTCAGCTGCACACCACGGGAATTATTGAAATAGCCGACTGCGGAACCGATAAACTGGCCTTCGTAGATTCAGATTACAAGGGGTTTGTGGGTACCATTTCAGCTGGCAAGGTTTCCAAAAAAGACCTAAACATAAAAAATGCCGGATATGCCAGAGATCTGAAAAGCGGAAGTGAAATAGGACCAACGGCTTTCTTTGCTCAGGGCGGCGGATACATACTTCAGCCCGACTTGTCTTTGAAAAAAGTTGTGGGTGAAGAATGGCAGGAATGCATGTACGATGATGCCGTCGATGGACTTTTTTATATAAATGCCGGGGATAATCTGAGGTTATATTATCTGGGAGCTGACGGAAGCACCAACATCAAGCTTTCCGATGAAAAGAAAGTAACCGGGATTGTGTTAATATCAAAATATTGATTTTCGATTATATACTAAAATAATTTATAATACTAATCCCAATACCTCTCCGTACGGTATTGGGATTTTGTCATTTATAGCTATCTGCCGGTGTACATACTTATGAGAAAATAGCCTAAAGCCGTTAAAGCAAGAATACCTGCAGTCAGCAAGGCTATTTTCCACGGTGATAACGGCGACTTTCCGTCAACCCTGCCGGTTTGTCCATTAATCATATAACCGTAATTCTTATCCTTGTATTTAAAAGAGGAAAACCACAGCGGAAGCAGAATGTGTTTGTATTTTTTATTGCTGTAGGCTGTTTTAAACCTTAAATTACTTATTTCATCAGCATTGATCTGTGTCTCTATACCTCTGGCTATAAAGCCGGAGAGCCGTTCCTTCGCCGTTTCCCAGCCGGTTTTAAGATCCACCGAATAGCGCTCGGCCTTAAAGCCGGAAAGGAATTCGGCCTTATATGGAGTCAGTTCCTCCATATTGTAGGGAAGGATATGAGAGTACATATTATCATCAATATGTACTGAGGAGTCCACTACATAGTTTCTGAAGTCTTCAGCATACTGGCCCGATACGGGATACCAGCGGGTACGCATTTCCTGGTGAGCCACCTGTTCGGTCTTACCGTCCCTGACTTCCGTTCTGTATACGGTGACCCAGTAATGTTCTCCGGCCATAGCCGTATAAAAGGAGCTTGTATCTGCATCAAAGGACCAGCAGGGAACATACATGCCGGTAAGCTGTACATGCTGGCTGTTAACACCCTTTCTGAGCTTTGACGGCGCCAGCCATTTTCCCCTCAGCCACTTTTTATACAGGCCGGCGGCAGCTTCGGAATTTATTTTAAAGGGAATGATGCTCTCGGGCATTATTCCTGTGGTAATTATTTCCTCCTGTATGTTGCTGTTGCCGCAGAAAGGACACCTGTCAGCCACTATGAAAGCATCAAACACTGTTTCGGCACCGCAGTTTTTACACTTCACGGCGTGGCTTTTTTCACCCCAGACCTGCGGCTCCAGTTCATGGTCATTGTCAAACCCGTAAGCAGTGGCATGCTGGCGGGTATCCTCCATACTGATTACATGCTTGCAGTATTCACATTTCAGGTTCTGGGACTCAGGGTCAAAAACCATTACCCCGCCGCAGGAGGGACATTTAAAAGAGGTGGCCGATGTTTGGGGCACACCTTCCTGATTTATCCGTGAGCCGGACTTGTCGGTATTTAATTCGCTCATATATGTGACCTCGTATTTGTAAAGTCCCGGATGCAGTTATTCCTGAAGTGAATTTCCTGATCCGGGAGGAGCTGTATATCTATTGCTGCTTCTGACCGCATTCGGGACAGAACTTGCTGCCGTCCGGCAGCTCATTTCCGCAGCCCGTGCATTTAATGACGGCTGGTGATACCTTGTTTCCACACTCTATGCAGAATTTGGCCTGTGCCCCTAGCTGAGCACCGCAGGCAGAGCATTTTATGGTGCCGGGCTCCTGTGCGGGTGCGGCTGCTTTTGGTTCAGCAGGCTTTTGCTGGCCGGCTGAAAAGGCTTCGGCAAATATGCTGCCCAGCCCCATTCCTGCTCCAAGCCCCACTCCTGCACCGGCAGCTCCCCCGGAATTTTGGGCGGCATCCCTTATGGATTCGGCTGCCTGATATTTTGTGTATTGATTCAGACTATCACCTATGATACCCATGGAGGTGCGCTTATCGAGTACTTTTTCTACCTCCTCGGGGAGAGAAATGTTTTCAATAACAAGTGACGACAGGGTCAGGCCCAGCTCTGCAAAGGCGTTATCCAGCTTGTTCCTGGACATTGCTGCGATTTCGTCATATTTTGAAGCCAGGTCCAGGGCAGGAACAGCCGCCTCTGCCAGAAGATCGGAAATACCTGAAACAATCTTGCTTTTAAGCTGTCCTGTGATCCCTTCGACAGTAAACAAACTTGCAGTTCCAAAAACTTCTCTCAGGAAAACAGATGGGTCAGCTACTTTGAAGGAGTAAGTTCCGAACATTCTTATACGGAGCATTCCGAATTCCGCATCTCTCATCATTACAGGATTTGTAGTCCCCCATTTGCAGGTTGTAAACTGTTTGGTATTAACAAAGTATACCTCTGATTTGAAGGGGGAATTAAAACTGTACTTCCAGGACTTAAGTTTGGTCATTACGGGTAGATTCCTGGTATCGAGAGTATAGCTTCCGGGGGTAAAAACATCCGTAAGCTGACCTTCGTCAACAAAAACTGCCATCTGTGACTCTCTGACAGTGAGTTGAGCCCCCATTTTAATTTCCTTATTTTCAACAGGGAACCGATATACCATAACATTTGAGCTGTTATCGGTCCATTCTATTACTTCTATAAATTGAGACTTGATGAAATCAAATAAACCCATGGTTACCTCCGGATATTTAATTAATTCAAAATCAGTGTTTCTTTACCCTTATACTTTATCATAAATTCTTTTATTTGTGATATTTAACGGAGAATTTAACGTTTTGTGCCGGTTTTAATTTATGGTTGTTTGGGTAAAAAATGGTGTACGCGTTAATTTTAAGGAAATCCGTGGAAATTATTCTACCGTTGTTCTATAATTGAATATAAATGATTTCTCAAACATATATATGCAAGTTTTTTCAGAAAAAATGAGAAACTAATAACTGAGTTTGTGAAAAGGGATTTAAATTTTGGCGTATGTAATACAACGCAGTAAATTAATAACGACGGAGGTAGAAAATATGGCTTCAAACAAAGCGTTACCAAAGAGACAGGATATGGACTCCAAATTCAAATGGAAGCTGGAGGATATTTATAGCGACAGCTCCTTATGGGAGGAGGACTTCAAAAAGGTAAAGGAATTGGCGGAGCAGATAAAGGGCCTGCAGGGCAAGCTGGCAGAGAGTGCAAAAAAGCTGCTGGAATGCTTCAAAAAAAGTGATGAATTGTTATCGCTGAATGACAAGGTGTTTGTATATGCCAGAATGAAGAGGGATGAAAATAACGGGGATGCAACCTATCAGGCTCTGACCGAGAGAGCGTCCTCACTGGCAACCGAGGTTTTTGCGGCTATTTCCTATATAGTGCCCGAAATGCTCAGTATTCCCGAGGAGACGCTGCTTTCATATGTAAACTCCGATAAGGAACTGTCTGTCTACATGTTCTCAATTAAAGAAAATTTAAGGCAGAAGGAGCATATTCTATCCGAAAAGGAAGAACAGATACTGGCCATGTCGGCTGAAATATCCGATACCGCCGGAGATGTGTTTACAATGTTCAATAACGCCGACATCAAATTCCCCTACATAAAGGATGAAGAGGGGGAAGAGATTGAGGTAACCAAAGGAAGATATATCGCATTTTTGGAGAGCAAGGACAGAAGGGTGAGAAAGGACGCTTTTGAGGCTGTTTACAGTTCCTATAAAAAGATGAAGAATACATTGGCTGCTTCTCTTACAGGCAATGTCAAGAAGAACAGGTTCTATTCACTCGTACGCAAATATCCCTCTGCATTGGAGGCTTCACTGGACAATGACAATATTTCAGTGGATGTTTATACAACGCTTATAGATACAGTCAACAGGAATTTGCCCTTGCTGGACAGATACCTGAAACTGCGTAAGAAGGTCCTGAAGCTTGACGAACTTCACATGTATGATCTATATGTTCCCATGGTTGAGGAATTTGACAAAAAGATACCCTATGAAGAAGCCAGAACAATAGTAGCTGAGGCTTTGAAGCCTTTGGGAGAAGAATATGCAGGATATCTGCAAAAGGGAATGAACTCCGCATGGATAGACGTGTATGAAAATGAGGGTAAGACCAGCGGCGCGTATGCATGGGGTGCTTACAAGACCCATCCGTATGTTCTGCTCAACTACCAGGATAAAATAAATGATGTATTTACGCTTGCACACGAAATGGGGCATGCACTGCACTCCTACTATACCAATATGACCCAGCCCTATGTGTATTCTGAGTACAAAATATTTGTAGCAGAGGTGGCTTCAACGGTAAATGAATCTCTTCTTATGAGATACCTGCTGCCCAGAGCTTCAGGCAAACAGGAAAAGGCTTATTTACTGAACCACTACCTGGAGGAATTCAGAGGAACAGTATTCAGACAGGTAATGTTTGCGGAGTTTGAAAAAATCATACATGAAAAGGTTGAACAGGGAGAGGCTCTGAATGCACAGGAGCTCAGCGACATTTACTACGGCCTCAACAAAAAATATTTCGGTGAAGCTGTAACCATTGACGAGGATATAGCAATGGAATGGTCCAGGATACCTCATTTCTACAGCAGCTTCTATGTATATAAATATGCTACGGGTTTCTCCTCAGCGACAGCCATAGCAGAAAAGATCCTTACAGAAGGAAAGCCGGCGGTTGACAGGTATCTGCAATTCCTGAAGAGCGGCGGATCAAATTACCCCCTGGAGCTGTTAAAGATTGCCGGCGTGGATCTTTCAACTCCGCAGCCTATTCAGGATGCGTTGAATGTGTTTGAAAAGACGCTGGATGAACTGGAAGAACTCTTAAAATAACAGGCAATGGATTACTAGCATCAAAATAGATTGATAAATACCTAAAAATTTTAATATTTATTGGAGGAAAGGTTATGAAAGATCCGCGTATAGAAAAACTTGCAGAGAATCTTATAAATTACTCCTGTGAATTAAAACCCGGAGAAAAGATTCTGATTGAAAATATAGGTAATGAAGTACCACTGTCAAGAGCCCTGATTCGTGAGGCTTACAAGGTTGGCGGGATACCATACCTCACTGTCAAGAACCCTGAGCTGGAGAGAGTGCTTCTGGAGCAGTGCACCGAGGAACAGATGAAGGATATGGCCAGATACGAGCTGGCACGCATGAAGGACATGGATGCATATATCGGAATCAGATCCGGTGATAATGTCAGTGAAAAAGGGACTGTTCCATCCGAAAAGATGAAAATTTATATGTCACTCTTTAATAAGCCGGTCCATTCCGAACAGAGAGTAAACCATACCAGATGGGTCGTTATGAGATATCCCAGTCATTCAATGGCGCAGCTGGCCAATATGCCCACAGAATACTTCGAGGATTTCTATTTTAATGTCTGCAATCTGGATTACAGGAAGATGTCCGTCGCAATGGACCCATTGGTAAAAATGATGGAATCCACAGACAGGGTAAGAATCACAGGCAAGGGTACAGATCTGACCTTCTCAATTAAAGGTATCCCCGCAATAAAATGTGACGGAAAACTGAATATTCCTGACGGGGAAGTATATACGGCACCGGTAAGGGATTCGGTTAATGGAGTTATAACCTATAACTGCCCTGCCGTATACCAGGGAGTAACCTTTGAGAATATATGCTTTGAGTTCAGGGACGGCAGAATAACCAAGGCAACAGCAAATAATACCGAACGCGTTAATGAAATACTTGATACTGACGAAGCTGCCAGATATGTCGGTGAGTTTGCAATAGGGGTGAATCCGTACATTGAAACACCCATGAAGGATACTCTCTTTGATGAAAAGATAAGAGGCAGCATACACTTTACTCCCGGCAGCTGCTATGAAGATGCGCCAAACGGAAATAAATCTTCCATTCACTGGGATCTGGTATTTATTCAGAGACCGGAATACGGCGGAGGAGAGATCTGGTTTGACGACAGGCTCATCAGGAAGGACGGACTCTTTGTACCCGAAGAATTACAGGGGCTTAATCCCGAAAAGCTGAAATAAGCAGGCCTTTTTCAATTAATTTCAAACAGCTCCGTCAGCTCCTGCTGCGTCATTTTGGTAAGAAGGGTTTCTCCGGACTGGATTACGGCATCCACCAGCTGTTTTTTCCTTTCCTTGAGATTCAGGATCTTTTCCTCAATGGTACCGTGGGTGACCAGCTTCATGACATGAACCGTTTTTGTCTGGCCTATCCTGTACGCGCGGTCGGTTGCCTGATCCTCCACTGCGGGATTCCACCAGGGGTCGTAATGAATAACGGTATCGGCGCCGGTGAGGTTCAGCCCTGTTCCGCCGGACTTGAGCGAAAGCAGAAATATATCGCCTTCTCCGCTGTTGAAGCTGCGCACAAGCTTCATTCTTTCATCAGCCGGAGTTGTTCCGTCAAGGTAAAGGTAGTTGATTCCTGCTTCCTCAAGCCAGCCCCGGATTATACCAAGCATTGATGTAAACTGGGAGAAAAGCAGTATTCTGTGACCGGCTGTAAGGGAATCCTCCACTACCTCCATAAGCAGCTGAAGCTTTCCGCTGTCACCCTCATAGTCTTCTACAAACAAAGATGGGTGACAGCACAGCTGACGTAATCTTGTGAGAATCGAGAGAATTTTGATCTGGCTTTTTTCAAAGCCCTTTTCTTTGATCTCACTGAACAATTCACCCTTAGCCTCTTCAAGATATGCGACATAAAGTTTCTTCTGCTCCTGGGTAAGTTCTGCTTCAATAACATGCTCGATTTTCTCAGGCAGCTCCTTTAGAACATCCTGCTTCAATCTTCTTAGGATAAAAGGCCGGATCTGCCTGCCAAGGCTTGAAAGAGATGAGGTATCCCCTTTGGATATGGGAGTCTCATATTTTTCTGCAAATTTTGAATGTGAACACAGATAGCCGGGAAGTATAAAATCAAATACCGACCACAGTTCGGTGAGATTATTCTCCATGGGTGTGCCGGTAAGGGCCAGTCTGTGTTCCGATGCTATCTGCTTTACAGCTTTTGATGCCTGTGAAAGGGGATTCTTTATGTGCTGAGCCTCATCCAGAATACAATATCTGAAATTATAGGGCGCATAGTCATCTATATCCCTCCTGATCAAAGCATACGAGGTTACCACAAGATCTGATCCTATCCCTTGCCGTATCAACTCCTGGCGTTCGGTTTTATTACCCACGACGGCAGTTACAGACATATCCGGGGCAAACTTGTGAACTTCCGAGCACCAGTTGTATATTAACGAAGTGGGAACTATAACAATAGACGGACGGCTGCCTGACGATTGCTTGTCAAATTCCAGCAGGGTAATAACCTGAAGTGTTTTGCCAAGTCCC
This sequence comes from Bacillota bacterium, assembly GCA_023392075.1. Classification (GTDB taxonomy): domain Bacteria; phylum Bacillota; class Clostridia; order Acetivibrionales; family DSM-1351; genus Ruminiclostridium. Next base: position 14,881 of record JAEVZU010000262.1, read on the forward strand.
ATATCATCGGCCAGTATCCCGCCCAGTCCATAATGAGAGAGCGTTTTCATCCATTTGAAACCAAGTTTCTGGTAATCTCTTAACGTTCCTTTGATACTTCTGGGTATTTTGTATTCTGTTTCAGCGGGGTCCTGAATATCATGAATGAGGTCCTTCACGGCTGTATTGCGCTCAAAAAATTTCATCCCGCTCTCTTTAAGCATATTATCTATGTATAGTGCCCTGTATTTGGGCAGCTTTATAAATTCTCCTTCAATGTCGGAGGAACTCAGATCCAGCTGCTCCAAAATCTCAGCCATATTCAGCAGACTTTCCGCTTCAAGAGGCAGAAAAGCGCCATCCTTCAGGCGGAAATACTTTTTTTTCTGCCTGATACTGTCAAAAATGTTTGGCAGTTCCTCCCGTTCAACACCCTCAATATTGAAATTGAATTCCAGAAAGCCGTTCAAACTGTTTAATCTCAGAAAGCCTGAGAAAGAAAGCTGCTTCTTAAAGCTCATGGCTTTAAAGCTTTCCGAATAATATACCTGTGCATGCTCCTGAAGCTTGGGTATGACATAATTTACGAAATCAAATATTTTTTCCTCTTCATCCAGGTAGATTCTGTTGCTGCTGACTTTGCAATCTGTCTCGGCAAGAACGTCCAATATATTACTCTCGGCCTCAAGATTTCTTATGAGGATCTTATCAAAAGAGGGCTTGGCTCTGTCGGCAGAAAAGGGATTTATAACCCGGTCTCCGTATTTAAATTTCACGTCGGCCGTTATAATATATTCAAACCTGTCAAGATAAATTTCCGGCTCAAATTCGGGCCTTTCCACCAATGCCTGGAGTTCTTCGTCAATTAATACTTTTCCTGTTTTTTCAATGAAAGGTAGAATCTCGGTAAACAGGCGCTCTTTATCGTTGTCCAGAAAGCTGATCCTGTTATTGTTTTCTTTTTGCACATATTGAATAAACGGCTTGAGATATTCCTTTTGGTACTGCGAAACCTTACAGATACTATTTTTATATAGAAAATATTCACAATCTGAAGTGGCCATGTGAAGAGGATATTTTGTATCAATGCCCAGATCCACAGTGCTGGCATTTTTAGTTAACGTAAAGTCAACAGGTATGTCCCGGACCTGGATCACAACATTTTCCAAGGTTTGCCCGTCTGTTATTACATTGAAGGAAAGAGGGGACAGCAGTTCCAACAATCTCTTAAGAGCTCCGTCGGATAAAAATATTTCCTTGTCCCTGAAAATGCTTTGCTTTTTTATGTCACCGGTCAGATAATCTATAAGATTTTCATTTTGCCACATTTCCGACAGGTAAGAAATAATGGCCAGGTCTTTCTCTGCAAAATTATAAATAGCGGGGTCAAAGGAAAAACCTTTTCCATAGACCAGCTCTTTATCATTTTTGAAGCATTCCAGCAGTTCGCCTACATTTCTGACAATATACAGTCTATCTGTACCTATCCGCAGTGTCAGTGCCGCCGCAGGCCCTCTTTTTATATTGGAAACCTTTGTTTTAAGCAGCTCCAGGGTGTATTCAACCTTTATGGCCGTTTTCATATTTCCTGTTTTATTGTTGAAAAACTCGAAGATTTCTTTTGCAGCTTTTTTCTGAGAGGCAGAATTAAAGAACCCTTGCTCATCCTTTGACTTAATAAGCAGCAAAACTGCAGTGATATGCTTGCAGCAGTTTTCAGTCCGCGTGTTGTCGGTACAGGTACAGGAATAATCCTTTATCCGGCCTTCTTTGCCGAATTGGATTTGCACGTTATATGGACGGGTGCCTATAACCGTTGCATCGAAAAGCATAAGCTCTTCATTAAAGGAGACGGATTTTACTCTGTTTGAACTATAATATTCCATACCCTTTTTAAATTTCATAGGGGTAGAGAGGTAGTATATACTGTCTTTTGAAATTTGAAACATTCATTTACTCCATGGTCATTTTTTAGCTTATCATTTTATTATAACCAAATTTCATACTGATTACCATTATTTGATTATTGATTTTGTTGGTACAGACCGCTAAGAGCAAAATAAATTCTGTAGTTGACCGTGGAATAACAGATTTGTACAGGTCAGACAACAGCCGGTTGGGTTTTTGCCGTACAGGAGATAAGAAATTCTGTCAATTCCTCGGTACTATTTATTTTTATGTCCCCGTTACAGCGTGCAAGTTCATTTTGTACGATGCTGAGTCCAAAGCCTCTTGTTTTGGAGGGATTGTCCTTTGTAGAATATCCGGCGTTGAATATTTTATTTCTATCCGATTCCGGTATAATGGGGCCGTTGTTTGAAATGGAGATAACATAACGTTCTCCCTGTATGTAGGTCTGAAGGTGAACGAATTTGTTTTCCTTTTCAATACTGTTCATAGCTTCAAAAGCGTTCTCTATTATATTGGAAATAATGGTAACAGCCATATCTTCCTCAAGATCTGCTGAAGACAAAGGTTCCTCAAAATCTGCTCTTATCTCGATACCTTTTCTAAAAGCATTGTTATACTTTACGTTGATAATCGCATCTACAAAATCATTGCCTGAATTTATGGATATATTTTTTGTAGAGCTGTTGTTTGCAAAATTATTTATATAGTGCTTGATCCTGTCGATGGAATCGGATTTGTTAAGTGTGCAAAGGCCATAGATGGTATTCAGGTGATTTTTATATTCGTGGCGCTCCTTTGCTACCATTTCATTAAAATCAATCAACTGCCGGATACTTTCCTTTTGCATTTCGTTTGCATACTGAAGCAGCTCAAGCTTTGAACCTTCCCTGAAGGCTGAAAACATGGCAACCATCAGAACTAAATAGATAATAAAAGAAAACAGGTTAAAAAGGTATGCTTTTTGGGGCTGGCCGGATAGAAAAATATTAACGTATACGAAGAATATTAATACTGTAGATATTATAACCAGTATTTGTTTATATCTTGATTGGTAAGGATTGCTGTCATTCAGCCATGCCAGATTTACGGGTTTTTTATAAAAGATGAATAATCCAAGAAATTCAACTATCTTGCTAATAATACTGCATATTAATACATAAAGGTTATTTTGCAGCAGTTCGTTCATGGGAATATTGGTAACCAACAGGGCGAATATTGCTACAATTGTCTCAATAATAGTTACATAAGATGTAATTAAAAAAACTTTGATCAGGCTTTTGTATATTTTTCCATTATATATATAGTTTAATGCAGCAACGGTAAGAATCAATATGATTACGGTATGAAAACCTGCAGGAATAAACAGTGATATCCAATAAGTATATATTGTATAAATTGTAATAAAAGATATGTATTTAAACTTCTCCTTGATTATATTTTCCCTAAAACCGGATATCAAGGCAAATGCGTATAATATGATAAAACCCTCTATAACAGTAAATAAGACTTCACTGGCAGTAAACAATTCGGATTACCCCTCCTGACATAGGTATGAAAAAAGCCATAAATATATATACGGCGTACATATGTTTATGACTTTTCCCTGGACTGATTTCAAATTAATTAGTACGACTTATTCTTTAGGCTCGTAGAAATATATCAACTTCAACACACCTACGCCTAACCCTGCAACAAAAGAAGAAAATACACCGACTGATTTTAATAAATGTTTTTTCAATAGAATCACTCCATTTTCGACATTTTATATATAAATAATCCCTCTAATCTACATAAAAGTCAATGGTTTTTTAAAAAAAATATATTAGATCACGTTAAAATTTTATTTTTCAGCAGTTGGTACAGTGACAGCAAATAAATTACAGTTACAGAAACCAGCACTGTTTGAGTTGGTATATAAAAATAATCAAGCAGTAATAGTGCAGGTGTTAAAACAGCCGCCAGTATTTTATATAATGACTTTTTTTCATCCACCTTCCTGGTTCTGACAGGAGCAATAAATGCACCGGTTACCGTCAGAGCTATTAAAAGTACAATCTGTACAGAGCCGGGGATTGCATCCATTCTTCCGGCAAAAACGCTTATTGCCATTGTCATAAAGGATACGGCAAGACAGACAAGCTCGCTTTTTGCGTGATAGCCTCCCAAAACGGGACGAAGCAATAGCATAACTGCAAAAGCCAGCAGATACTCCAGTGAAGCAGAGAACAGGGCAAAAACTATCAGCAGCAGAAGAAATTTATACAGATCGGAAAAAATACAAACAAGACCATACCGTATTCTCCTGGCTTCAGCCTCTGAGTATTCGGCATTGGAGATGACTGCTTCGGCAACTTTGTTTGCAAGTTTTCTGTAAAAAGTAATTTCCATAAGGCCTCCGGCATACACGTTATACTAAAATGCTACCACATCAAAAAATATATGTGAAGATAAATTTGCGTTTTAGATGCCACAGTCTGCTAGAGGGAAGCTTCAATTACTTTGCCGGGTACGTCATCAAACAGAGGACTGATTGAATCATGATTCTGAATTCTGATGATACTTTCAGCAAACAGCGGTGCGGCCGAAATCATACGGATTTTTTCACTTCCATCGATGATTGGGCTTTGAACCGTATCTGTTGTCACTATTTGTTCAATACAGCTCAGGCTTATGCGTTTAAAACCTGTAGTATTAAGGAGAGTATGGGATACACAGGCAAATATTCTTTTTGCTCCATGGGTTTTAAGCATGTTTGCAAGATCAATAAGCGTGCCGCCGCTTATAATGAAATCATCTACTATAACTGCATCTTTATCCTTGACGTCACCTATTAATTCCAGGATCTTTGCATTTTCACTATGATCATTCCGGGTCTTATCGCCTATTACAGTGGGAACGTTCAAATATTTTGAATAAGCCCTTGCCTGCTTTGCAAACCCGGCGTCGGGTGAAACTATAACATAATTCTCCAAATTGAGGGATTTTATATATTCACAGTGCAGGGGCATTCCCAGCAGGTTGTCTACAGGTTTTTTAAAAAACCCCTGTACCTGGGGACTGTGAAGGTCCATGGTAACGATCCTGTCGGCACCGGCCAATTCAATACACTCGGCGCACACTCTGGCACGGATGGATACCCGCGGCTCATCTTTTTTATCACCCTTTGCGTAACCGAAATACGGAATTACTGCTGTTACGGATTTTGCACTGGCTCGTTTAAATGCATCCAGCCAGAAAAGAATTTCAACAAATTCATCATTGGGCCTGAGGCCGATTGATTGAATCAAATAGACATCCTTACCCCGGACTGGCTCCTCTACACGTACAAAGGTATTGCCTTCCGAAAACGTTCTAACGGTGGATTCTCCAAGCCTCAGGCCGATGTAGCTGCAAACCTTTTCTGCAAAATCCCTGCCCGAACTGCCGCAAAATATCTTATAGTTATCCATTGTTCAGCCTCCCGACATTTATAGTCAATCCAATGTGATTTTAAACTTTTATTTGGGATAATAGGTAATACATATTATTTATAGGTTATATAAACCGGGATTATCCGTTGGCGATTAAATCCATAAAACGCTTTGCTGCGGTGGTGAGCGGTACACTGCGAAGCTTTATAATCCCTATCTGTCTCGGAGGTATTTTTTCTTTCAGCCGGAGTTCAAATAAACTTCCATTTCCGATATCCTCTTCGGCAAAGTTTCTGACTACGCAGGAAATGCCGAGCCCCCGCCTTGCAAACTGGACAAGAAGATCACTTGTTGCCAGTTCGATTTCGGGTACGATTGAAAGGGAATGGGCCGACAAATAATTATCGATGTATCTTCGGGTGCTTGTGTTCTTCTCCAGCATAATTATAGGATACCCGGAAAGCTCACAAATAGAAATTTCACTCTCGGATAAAGCACCAAAACGGTAGTTTGACACAAAACAGTCCTGAATCTCCATTGCTTCCATCACATCAAGCGAGCGGTCATTGGCCAGGGGCAGGCTCGCAACTCCAAAGTCGATGAGGCCGCTTTTTAAAGATTCAATAGTCTCGGGTGTAGTTCCGTTAGTTACTTTAATACGCACTTTGGGATGCTGTTTGTGAAATTCCTCCAGGTGGGGGAGAAGAAAGTATTTCAGAGTCATATCGCTTGCACCGATTCTTATAACACCGGCCTCAAGATTTATAGTCTCCGAAAACTTGGTTTCTGCCAGCATAATCAAATTATATCCCTGCTCGATGTACTTATACAGGACCTGTCCTTCAGGAGTGAGGGTTATCCCTTTAGGTGTCCTGTAAAACAGCTGACCGCCGAGCTTTGATTCAAGCTGCCTTACAGACTGGCTCACCGCCGGCTGAGAAATAAAAAGCTCTTGAGAGGCCTTTGATATGCTTTCGGTTTGAACTACATGATAAAAAACTTTATATAAGTCAAGATTAATATCCATATAAGCACTCCTGTTACTATAAATTTATGGTGAAGGACACGACATCCAGCCGTGTCTTTTTCCAACTTGTTGCCTAAGCTGTTACAATGAAAGGGCAGTGGGTCTGACGTATCACTCCATGGACTAACCACGTCCGTAAATAAGTCAGTCAGCCATCCTTTCATTCGCAGCGTTCGATTTATGCAGGTAGAACTGCCGGCCTTCCGGTGCGTTCGTGTCATCAAACAGATAGAATCGGCAAAGGAAAAAAAGATGGTTCGCCAATTGCAAAATCTACGATCAGGAGAAGACTTATGAACGCAGCAGGAATCGATGTATCCAAGGGGAAAAGCATGATTGCCATCGCCCGTCCCTTTGGAGAAATAGCAGTGAAACCTTACGAGGTACGCCACACCGCCAGTGAACTCAGGAAGCTGGCACACACCCTGAAAAGCCTGGACGGTGAAACGAGGGTCATTCTTGAGCACACAGGCCGGTATTATGAGCCGGTTGCCCAGATGCTCCATGATGCCGGAATCTTTGTCAGTGCGGTCAATCCGCTTCTGATCAAGGAGTACGGCAACAACTCCCTCCGAAGGGTTAAGACCGATAAGGCGGATTCCTTGAAAATCGCCCGCTATGGTCTTGACAACTGGGCCGAATTGCGAGAGCATACTCCTATGGACACCATTCGCTATCAGCTGAAAAACATGAACCGGCAGTATGGTCTATATGTCAAGAACAAAACAGCTTTGAAAAACAATCTCATTGCTCTCTTGGATCAGACCTATCCCGGTGTGAACGCTCTCTTTGACAGCCCTGTCCGTGAAGACGGCAGCCAGAAGTGGGTGGACTTTGCCGCGTCCTTCTGGCATGCGGACTGTGTAAGGAGCCTCAGCGAAAATGCCTTTGCTGAGCGTTACAGCAAGTGGTGCAAACGGCACAGATACAATTTTAGCGCTTCCAAAGCCGCCGAAATCCATTCCGAATCAAAAGGGTTGATCCCTATGCTTCCGAAAGATCAAACGGCACGTTTAATGGTTCAGGAAGCTATTTTACAGCTCAACTCCGTTTCCAGAACGGTTGAAGTATTGCGCTCTGAGATGCACCGCCTCGCAAAGCAGCTGCCGGAGTACCCGGTTGTGATGAAGCTTTATGGCGTTGGAGAGTCCATCGGCCCCCAGCTCATGGCTGAGATCGGCGATGTACGCCGTTTCGCTCACAAGGGGTCTCTTACCGCCTTTGCCGGTGTTGATCCAATGCCCAATCAGTCCGGTTCTTATGAAGCTAAGAGCACTTCCTCTTCCAAACGAGGTTCCCCCGACTTGAGAAAAACGCTCTTTGTCCTCATGACCGTACTCCTTCAGAAGGCTCCCCCTAGCGATCCTGTTTTCCAAATCCTTGACAAGAAACGTTCTGAGGGCAAGCCGTATTATGTCTACATGACAGCGGGCTGCAACAAGTTTTTACGCATCTACTATGGGCGTGTCAGGGAGTATCTTCACTCGCTGGATTCGGCAGAATAGCACTGCGTGGAGTACATCGAAGCTGGCGTCATTTCCTTTTTACGGCAGCTTATTTGTGATGCTCTTTTCTGTGCCTGCACATTTTTTCTGAATTTCTCATTTTTCTATTGACTTTTTATTTGCAGGCTTATATAAAAGGCGTATGATATAATACAATATTATATCATTTAATAGGTAGAAAAGAAAGTTGAAACCATAGTCCCTTTTTGAGAGTATATTAAAAATGACAGTTCAAACAGGAGGAATACAATGAACGATCAAAGAAGAGCCCGCAATATCCTCTCAAGGTATACATGCGGACTCTTTTAAACTTTAAATAAAATGAAGATTATTTTGCTACAATATTTACAAGTCTGCCTTTAACAACAATAACCTTTTTGAGTTCCTTGCCTTCAAGGAACTGTTTGATTTTTTCGTCTGCAAGTGCTGCTGCTTCGGCTTCACTGTTATCAGCATTAGCAGATATCTCGATTTTACCTCTTACCGTACCGTTGATCTGAACAGCTACTTCTATAGTATCTTTAACGAGAGCTTTTTCGTCAAATACAGGCCATTTCTGATTGAAAACAGAGTATTCATAGCCAAGCTGCTCCCACATCTCTTCTGCAAAGTGCGGTGCAAAAGGAGATACAAGCTTTACCAAATCAAGGATTGTTTCTTTGAACAGCTTGATATTCTTTGTCTTAACCTCGGCATCATATTTGTATAATGCATTTACCAGCTCCATGCAGCGGGAAATTGCGGTATTGAACTGGAATCTTTCGGTATCCTGTGTTGCACCTTTTATAGCATTGTGGCGGACGAAATTCAATTCCTTATCGTCCCTGTCATAATCGGTTCTGGCCTGGTTGGATTCCTGTTCGGCAAGGCTCTCCACAAGACGTTCAATTCTTGAAGTAAAGCGTGATATAGCCTTTATGCCGTCATCGCTCCAGGGGCCGCCGTCAACATAGTTGAAGCCGAAACCAAGATACATTCTGAAAATATCCGAGCCATATTTCCTTACGTAATCATCAGGAGAGATAGTATTTCCCTTTGACTTGCTCATTCTGTTTCCGTCAGGCCCAAGGATGGTTCCCTGGTGCACCAATGAGAGGAAAGGTTCGTCAAAGTTCAGATGACCAAGATCTCTCAGTGCTTTGGTTATAAATCTTGCATAAAGCAGATGCATTGCCGCATGTTCAGCTCCGCCGACATATTTGTCAACCGGCAGAAGCTTGTTTATCCACTCGGTATCAAAAGCTTTTTCACTGTTTTTGCTATCTGCATATCTCAAGTAATAGAAGGAGGAGCAAACAAAGGTATCCAGAGTGTCAGGGTCTCTTTTGGCAGGACCTCCGCACTTGGGACAGGTTGTGTTCATAAACTCTTCACTCTTCTTGAGAGGTGATTCTCCGTCGGGAGCAAACTCAACATCGTAAGGCAGCAATACGGGAAGATTTTCCTCAGGAACCGCAACCTCACCGCAATGTTCGCAATAAACCACAGGAATGGGAGAGCCCCAGTATCTCTGCCTGGAAACCAGCCAGTCTCTGAGTCTGTAATTTATCTTTAAACTGCCTTTCTTATCTGCCTCCAGTTTTTTGACAATTGCAAGTTTTCCATCGCTGGAAGACAGGCCGTCAAATTCGGCACTGTTTACCAGGACACCGTACTCACAATATGGGAGTTCATCGCTTGAACCGTCAGCACTTTTGATAACCCTTCTAATAGGAAGCTTATATTTTTTGGCAAATTCATAATCGCGTTCATCATGGGAAGGAACTGCCATAACACATCCGGTACCATAGCTTGCAAGTACATAATCCGCTATCCACACGGGCACCTGTTCACCGGTTATGGGATGTACAGCATAGGCACCGGTGAAGACACCTGTCTTTTCCTTGACGGTTGAAAGTCTTTCGATTTCGGTCTGCTTCTTTGTTTCCCTTATATAATTTTCCACTGCTTCTTTGTTGCCGGCAGTAGTGATTTTGTCCACTATGGGATTTTCAGGCGCCAGCACAACATAGGTCACACCGTAAAGAGTATCCGCTCTTGTTGTGAACACCTTGAAATCTATATCCTGGCCGGCTACCTTGAAGCATATCTCGGCTCCCTCGGAACGTCCGATCCAGTTGGTCTGTATTTTCTTTGTCTTCTCCGGCCAGTCTATGGTGTCCAGTTTGTCCAGCAATTCCTGGGCATAGGCGGTTATCTTGAAGAACCATTGTGTCAGGTCACGCTTGGTTACTTCGGTGTCGCATCTTTCACAGGCGCCATCGATAACCTGCTCGTTGGCAAGAACTGTATTACATTTTGGACACCAGTTTACAGGCGCATTTTTCCTGTAGGCAAGGCCTGACTTGTAAAGCTGCAGGAATAGCCACTGCGTCCATTTATAATAGTCAGGCGTACAGGTCTTGATCTCATAATTCCAGTCAAAGGTAGCTCCCATTTCCTTGAGCTGGCCTTCCATGGTTTCTATGTTTTTGAGTGTAGAATCCTGAGGATGTATACCTGTTTTTATTGCATAGTTTTCTGCAGGCAGACCGAAAGCATCAAAGCCCATGGGATGGAATACCTCGTAACCCTGCATTCTCTTCATTCTGGCCCAGGAATCGGTCAGGCCGTAATTATACCAATGCCCAACGTGCAAATTGGAACCCGAAGGATAGGAAAACATTTCGAGACAGTAGAGCTTCTTGTCTATGTTTTCGGGATTGAACCTGTAAATATCGGTATCTGACCACTTCTTTTGCCACTTTCTATCTATATCTGCTGAGTATGGCATTTAATCAACTCCTTTAAAATAATTTTCTACTAATATATAAAACCCGCCTCTAAAAAGAGACGGGTTAATCCGCGGTACCACTCTTGTTAGCCTTTGGTTCCAATATATCAACCGGTATTTATACTGTACTGAGTAAACAGACCAGTGATATTGCTCGGTTGTCCAAAGCTCACTTGATATCTTGTAACGTAGATATACGGCTGTTATTAGCAGCAGCTCCACGGCGAGTTCAAAGTATGCAGCCTGCCGCACTTCCACCGTCGCATATGCGTTGTGCAGCTCTCTGGAGGTTCATCATCTTTTACTATTCCGCTTCATAACCTGTTCTTATAACTTATAAAATCCTTATTAGAGTATCATATATGAGAAAATTTTTCAACTGCCTTTATTTTTCGATTTATTTCCATAAACCCTGTTCTTAAAACAAAAAAACATTATTCACCAGCCTAATATTACTCAATATTAGATATGTCAAATATTCCTCACCGTGAGGAAGTCATCCAAAATCAGAATTGGACTTCCGATCAATACCGATAACTAACATTTCGTGTAATTATACAAATTTTCTCTTATATTTTATTCCAAAGATACCCATACTAATTTAAAACACGTCATTCCCTATCTTGTATTTTACTGAGATTACTTTATTAATTAATATTTTTATGTATTTTGGAACAATATTACTATTTGATCGTCTAATATACATTAATTTACAAATTAGTAAATATAGTTTATACTATTTTTTATTTCTTAAATTCAAGGAGGGTAACATGAAAAAAAATAAAATTCAATTAATTATTTGTTTCTTATTATTGTCTATTCTTATTTCTACAGGTCTCATATTCTCAAAAAATTCATTAAATGAAAGTACTGATGAAAGTGCTATTAAGGATTATAATAAGTTATTTAAACTAAATTTATTTTCCGATAAAAAAATATACAAATCAACTGATAAAATTCAAATTTGGGCTACCCTTGAATATATTGGGAAAAATGAATCAATTGAAATTTGGCATGGAAATCCATATATCAGTTTTAAGATAACTGATGGAAAAAACTTTAATATTAGTGATATTACACTTACCACTTTATCATCTACAATATTAGAAAAAAATAAAATATATAAATTTGATTATTCTAAAAGTGGTGGCTACTCAAAAGATGATATAAATGCAGATTTTTGGAAGAAGTTCTATCAAGAAAAAGATTTGTATTTACCAAAAGGAGAGTACAAAATAACAGTTGGTGGTGCATTTTCGATAAATAAAGATTTAGAAAAAAGCAAAAGTAATCTTGTTCAAGAATTAAATATTATAGTAGAATGAGTTTTTTTCTGTAAGTACGTTTACAATTTTATACAATAATGATATAATTTGTAAAATATATTTTTTGAAAGGGGCTCAATATGAGTTTTAAAAAAGTAATTTCAATTTTTATGGTTTTAACTTTTGTATTGTCAATTTTATGCACCAATGCTTTTGCAGAAAGTGACAGTACCAGCAGTATTAGTACTTTTCAAGTGAATCAAAATAAGTCACTTGAAAGCTATCAGTTTGTTAGAGATAATCTCTCGAAAAAGTATTTAAAAGCTACTCCGGATTATTATGCAGGCTCATATCTAGATTCAGAAGGTAATTTAGTATTCAATTTAGCTAATAGTGATGGTAAGGAGATTAAAGACTTATTAGAAAATTCTAATATTGATTCCACTAAAATTAAATTTAACAATGTTAAATATTCTTTATCTTATCTTGAAGGAGTTCTATCTATTCTAAAAGAAAGTATGGTTAATCTAGGCATTAGCGCAACGGAATTAGATGAACAAAATAATAAAATATACATATATTTAGATTCCTTAGATAAAGAAAAAATTAATAAGATTAATAATATTTTGAAGATCTCAGATATGATAGAATTCAAAAAACAAGAATTAGTAATAAAATCCACCGCCACAACCACAGTAAAAAATGGAACAAGTGTAACTGTTAACGGTTATGGTGCTACAATTGGTTTTGCTGCAAAAGAAACTTCAACTGGCAAAATAGGATTTGTTATACCTGGGCATATGAAGTTTGTAGCGTCAGTTGGGGACACAGTAAAGTATAATGGTAGTAATATGGGTAAAATATCCAATATGATCTTTAGTGGGGGTACTGATGCATGTTTTGTAACAAGAAATGATACAACATGGAAAGCAACAAAATCTTTTATGAATGGTGATGCTTGGAGTTCTTTTTATACATTAGGATATACTTATCCGCAGAACACTGCAATAACTGCATATGAAGGTGTTTCTGGAAAACAAACAGGAGTTATATTATCAAATGATTTTAGTTACACTTATGGTGGTACAACATTAACTAGTATGTGCAAATCCAGTTACAAGGCAATTGAGGGTGATAGTGGAGGAGCTGTTTGTACTCAAAATAGTGCTTCTCCAAATGATAATACTCTTAAATGTATCACTGGAATGCAAAGTGCAAGTGCTTTAAATAGTGATGGAAGTTGGGGTACTGGTTGCTATAGTATCTTTAGTAAAATTACAAATATCACTAGTGATTTAGGTGTAAAACCTTATTCTGACTAGTCTATTTACAGATAGAAAAATTAATAATAAAAGTAATAAGAATATGAATTAAACTTAAAGGGATTCAGCATAAGTAAAACACTTGCTGAATCCCTTTATTGTAAAAACAGCTATTTCGTGTAATTTATAAAAAAAATAACTCTTAACATTGGTTAGAGTTATTTTTTTAATACTTTTTATGTACTTTCCTTAGCTATCCTGTGTAATTAAGATATTAAGTGGTTTTTTTATTGTTGTAATATGCTGTTCGTATTTATTAGGATGTCTACTTTCATCAAACAAAATACGCGATATTTTTTTCGTATCCTGTACACCACTTATTCCAATGGGTTACAGGATTTTGTATTCTCCAACTGTCAAACTCGGGAGAGTATCATATATAAGAAAAATTTTCATCAGCTTGTTTATTGAATTATGTATGGGAGCAATACAAATATGAGATATGGCTCCATATTTGTAATACCCCCTCGTGAAATTTTAATATCTAAGCTTCCCACCAGGATTGATTTTCCTTATACCATAAAACTGTTTCAAGAAGACCTTCCTTCAATTTATATTTGCTGGAAAAGCCCAGTTCGTTTTTTGCCTTGGTGCTGTCTATTGCATAGCGGTTATCATGTCCTAATCTGTCACTGACATATATATAAGAGCCTTGTGATTTGCCAAGAATATCAAGAATCATCCGCGCCATATCGGTATTGGAAACTTCTTCGCCACTGCCGATATTATAAACTTCTCCGGCTGAACCTGAAAACAATGCTTTGATAATTGCTTCCGAGTGATCGGACACGTGAATCCATTCCCTTACATTGGAACCATTTCCGTATATGGGTATGGGCTCATTATTAAGAGCTTTTGAAATGCAGGTTGGAATAAATTTCTCCTTGTACTGGTTAGGGCCGTAGTTATTGCAACAACGGGTTATGATTACCGGTAATCCATAAGTTTTGTAAAAAGACCTTACCAGTAAATCAGCACCTGCTTTAGAAGCAGAATACGGGCTGTTGGGCAATAAATCCGAACTCTCTGTGAAAAAACCGGTATTGTTTTCCAGACTGCCGTAAACCTCATCTGTAGAAATTTGAAGAAGCCGCTTTTGGGCATAATTGTTTTTACTCCAGAAGTTATGAGTACATTCCAGTATATTTAATGTTCCAATCAAATTCGTCTGACCAAAAATGAGCGGATCACTGATGCTTCTGTCAACATGGGACTCAGCCGCAAAATTGATTATATAGTCCGGATTATATTCGTGCAATGTTTTATTAAATTGTATACTATCACATATATCACCTTTAACAAAGTGATAGTTCGGCAGTTCTGCCACTTCCTTCAAATTTTCAAGATTACCTGCATAAGTGAGTTTGTCATAATTTACAACAACAAAATCTTTGTATGCATTCATAAAATACTTTATGAAGTTACTACCGATAAAACCTGCTCCGCCTGTAACCAGTAAAACTTTCATAATAAAACCACCTCCTTGATTTTTGTATGATTTGGTCTATAGATATAGTTCACTGCAGTCACCTATAAGAAATGAGTTGGAAAAGGGTCTATTACCTGCAGATCTGATGGATACGTTTTTTCCGATCAAGCTGCCGCTGATTCTCTTGGTGATACCTTCCAATTGCGCATTCTCCAGGATAATGCAATTATCAACCTCACAGTTGTTAATGACAACACCTTTTCCTATGGAAGAATAAGGTCCTACATAGCTGTTGGTGATAACCGCGTCCTCATCAATTGCAGCAGGACCTGCAATGATGCTGTTTTTTATATTGGCACTTTTACTGATTGATAACCTTCCCATATAAACTGCATTATCTTTTGGTAAAGCCTGGTTAAGCGTATCAATTTCATCGAGAATTAACCGGTTGGCGTCCAAAATATCCTGTAGTTTTCCGGTATCCTTCCACCACCCTTGTAAAATCTCAAAAGTAACATTTCCGCCCGTACACAGAAGTTCCTGGATGGCATCGGTAATTTCCAGTTCACCTCTTGATGAAGGGGAGGTATTGTCAATTGCTTTAAAAATGTTCTTATTAAAGATATATACTCCGGTTATTATTAAGTCGCTGATAAATTCCTTGGGTTTTTCAACCAGTTTGATGATACGATTCTTTTCTACTACAGCAACTCCATATTGTGACGGATTTTCCACTTTATACAGCATAATGGCAGAATCGGCGTTATTGGTATGAAAATTCTTAATTATAGAGTCCAGAGAGACATTAAACGCATTGTCTCCCAAAATCATTATAAAATCTTCATCCCCAATGAAATCCCGGGCAGTTTTAACTGCATGGGCAAGACCCAATGGAAGAGGCTGAGGAATATAGCTGATATCAACATTCCACCTGTCACCATTGCCAACTGTCCTCATAACTTCTTCACTTGTGTCTCCAACGATAATACCAATTTTGTTTATGCCTGCTTTTACTACTTTTTCAATTATATGAAATAGTATGGGTTTATTGGCCAGAGGCAGCAGCTGTTTGGCGTTCGTAAAGGTCAATGGCCTTAAACGGGTTCCGGTACCGCCGCTTAATATTAATGCTTTCACAGTATCACTCCTTGGTTTTTATATTTACATAATATTTAAATGGTAATTAATATGTGCTAAGAAACTAATGACACAGGTAACATATTTTAGTGGGCAACATATTATGTAAATAAGTTTATAACTAAAAGAGAAAGGGATAATTTTTTATGATACCTCCTGCAATAAGTTATGTTACCTTTAACCGTTTAGGCTTAACGGTAAGGAATTTGGCTTCCATACTACAATCTACTGATGATTTTGAAATGCACATAGTAGATAACGGTTCAATTGACGGAACCTGGGAATACATTCAGAGCCTGAAGGATAAAAGAATAAAATCAAAAACGAGTGTTGCGGTAAACGCAGGACAGATTTACGGAATAAATTTAAATCTTATGAGAAGAAAACCCGAGCAATATTTTATTACTGTAGACAATGACGTATATATTGAAACAAAAGACTGGATTTCACGGTTTATGAAAGTATTTAATACATTTCCTGAAGTAGGATTGCTGGGGGTTGTCAAAGGCGATCCGTACCCGGTGTTTTATCCTCCGGTCATTCTGAAGTCGCGGGCCGGGGTACAATATCTGGAATTAATGCATTCCACTCCTGAGCTGGGATGGGATTTTGTGCCCGGGTGCTGCCAATGCCTGAGACCGGAGCTCATTGACCAATTGGGCTATTGGAGTGAGGAGAATTATGCCGGTGAAGAGGAAATCTCCCTCAGGGTAAACAATTACTCATCCTTCCAGGCAGGCTTTGTTCCCGAGATAAGTATAAAAATGCCCCAAACGTTGGATTGCGCCCAGTGCCAGTTTAATAGCGGCTGCACGCTGAACAGGCCTGGTGAGACCTGCTTTTCAATTTATAAGAAGAGATATTTTAATGATGCATTTAAAAATAAATTTAAATGGAAATTTGAAGAGACTGTAAAAGATATGCGGAATGGCAAACGGCAGGTCTATTGTGCCTCATCCCTGGATGCTGATTCAGTTGAAGATCATGCATTTATATTGGAGTGGGCTCTGGATAACTTCAAATTCTTCATTGACAATACTAAATAATGTATCATGTGCCCAAATTACTGAGAACACAAGGTGGTGTAGAAATAACATGATAGAACCATTTAAGGAGCCTGTTTTTATTACCAGGCCTTTACTTCCTGAGATAGAAGAACTTTCGGTAATGCTGGAATCCATATGGGAAAGCAATCAGCTGAGTAACAATGGTAACATGGTAAAGCAGCTTGAACGGGAACTCGGCGGTTATCTTGGTTCTGATCAGCTTTCGGTTTTTTCAAACGGAACCGTTGCATTGCAGATAGCCTGCAGAGCATTAAGATTGTCAGGAGAAGTAATAACAACTCCCTTTACATTTGCAGCCACAGTTCATTCATTGATGTGGAGCAATATAAAACCTGTTTTTTGCGACATTGAAGAGGAAACGTTCAATATAAACCCTGATTGTATTGAAGCTTTGATTACAGAGAATACAACGGCAATTTTACCCGTTCATGTGTTCGGGAGGCCCTGTAATGTAGAAAAAATTCAAAAAATCGCCGATAAATACGGCCTGAAGGTTCTGTATGATGCTGCGCACGCATTTGGAGTAAAAATTGACGAAAAGCCCATTTCAGCTTTTGGTGATGTGTCCATGTTCAGTTTTCATGCGACAAAAATATATCATACAATTGAGGGTGGTGCGTTAACCTTTAATTCCCCATATTTAAAGGAGCGTGCCGATTCACTGAGAAACTTCGGAATACGGGATACCGGCGCGGTTATGGAACCCGGGACCAACGGCAAATTGAATGAGGTTCAGGCAGCGGTTGGAATTTTATTGCTCAAAAGAGTTGAGGCTGAAATCGAAGGAAGAAAAAAGGTTACCGGGTTATACCGGAATTATCTTGATAACATCCCGGGTATTACGGTCAGCAGTGACGTGGATGGTGTTACACATAATTACCCGTACTTTGTTATCAGGGTTGACAAGGATAGATACGGTTTATCCTGCGATGAAGTTTTTTTGAAATTAAAAGAATATAATGTGATTTCGCGAAGGTATTTCCATCCGCTTTGCAGCAATTTTCAATGCTACAGGGATATTCCCACCGCGGCAGCCTCAAGGCTTCCCATAGCCAACAAGGTTGCCGATACGGTACTTTCCCTTCCGCTGCACGGAAGATTGGACGCTGATCATGTGGAAAAAATCTGCGATATTATCAAAGGTATAAGGCCATGAAAGATATAGTTATAATAGGAGCAGGAAATTTTGGCAGAGAAGTGGCACAACTAATAGATGACATTAACATGGATAAAAAAACCTGGAATCTCCTGGGCTATTTGGATGAAACGGTGGAGAAACACGGGACGACTATAAATTCAAACCAGGTATTGGGAGGCTTTGAGTGGCTGGAGAAAAATGCGGCAGACAAAGTAGCTGCAATATGTGCTATAGGAAATCCTAGGGCCAAATATTCAATTATTAAAAAAATATCCGGATATGGCCTGAATTTTGTAAACTTAATACACCAAAATGCTAAAATCAGCAATTTTGTTGAGATGGGGTATGGAAATGTTATTTGCTGTAATTCCTTTATATCTGTAAATATAAAAATCGGAAATCATGTATCTATAAATCCCGGCTGCGGGATTGGGCATGATGTGGTTATAGGTGATTTCTCTTCGTTGTACTGGAATGTTACTCTGTCAGGAAATGTGAGTATAGGTGATGGTTGTGAAATAGGCTCAAAAGCCGACATTATTCCCCAAAGAAGTGTCGGCAGCTGGAGCGTCATAGGAGCAGGGGCGGTAGTAACTAAAGATATTCCTGATAATTGTACTGCTGTTGGAGTACCTGCAAAACCCGTAAAATTTCATCAACCTGCAATAGCGGTCAGTAACACCTGAAAGTCACATATTGCCGACGGTTAAATTCCTGCAAAAATTCCCCTCGCCGGGCAATATACGGTTTAGCTGTTACAGACCACTGGATTAGCATTAACACAAAATATATAGAAGGGAATTGAAAATATGAATGAATCAATAGTAAACGAAAGCGTCCCTAGTTTTACCGAAACAGTAAAGGAGTTTACACGGAACCTGCTCAACAAAAGTCATGAAGGAAGTGAAACTCACAGAAAAGCAGAAAATAATCCACCTTTATTTATAAACTATGTTACGCTGAATCGTTTAGGCCTTACAAAAAGGAATCTGTCAAGGATTCTTGAATCCGAGGAAGACTTTGAGCTGCATATAATCGACAGCAATTCCAAGGACAATACCTGGGATTATATCCAAAGCCTTGAAGACAAACGTATAAAATCTAAAACGAGATTCGAGCTGAATCAGGGTCCGATTTATCCTTTAAACCTCGGTCTTACCAAAAGAAGGCCAAATCAGTATTTTATGACTATCGACAGTGATGTCTATATTAAGACTGACAACTGGATATCAAGGTTCATGGAAGTATTTAAGGCATTTCCTAAAGTAGGGGTTCTGGGAGTAATGAGGGATGAGCCCTATCCAAGATATATGCCTCCTGTTGTACCAAGGGTTAAAGGAGACATAAACTATCTTGAACTAAAAAACGCGGCTGTAGGGGTTGAATTGGACTTCGTACCTGGACAGCTCCAATGCCTGAGGCCTGAGCTAATTGATGAAATAGGATATTGGTCGGAAGAAAATGGCTACGGTGATGCTGAACTATCTCCCAGAGTACATCATTACACTTCGTTTAAGGTTGGATATCTGACTACGGTCGAAATCGATATGAAACAGTTTATCGGGTGTGATGAATGTCAGGCCAGAGAAATTTGTAAGCTTAGCAGGAGTGTCAATACATGTTTTCTGCTGAGTAAAAGAGCTAATTATAATGAATCTTTTGTTAAAAGGAACGGGTGGAAATATACTGAGACATTCAAGGATCTTGAGGAAGGTAAGAGAACGGCCTATTGTGCCTCTATGCTTGATCCGGAATCCACTAAGAATCATGTATATAATGAGAGATGGGCTAAAGAAAATTTTGATTACTATATCAGAAACTCCAATAATTATGGTGAGATAAAATAATAGTACCGTAAAAAATTATACAAGGCAGCTCAATGGACTTTTTTGACCCGGTTGAGCTGCTGTTAATTTAACGCGTTGTACTAGAATCAACTGGTACGCGAGGACAACTTCATGAAATAAGATGCACGGTTAAAAACAATTTTCGTAATTGTTTTGGGTGCGTCCTTATTTTATGAAGTTAGTGCGGAAGTTACCAGTTGATGTAAAGAATTACATAGGTAAAGCAAAATTTGAATTAAATAGCACAACGCCTTAAATTACCGGTTTTTATAATAAAAAACGGCTAACTGAGTCCTGTCCCTGAGATGGAGTTTTTCCAGCAGCACACTGATATAATTCCGTACTGTCCCTTCACTCAAATGCAGGTTTTCAGAGATTTCTCTGTTGTTGAGACCTTCCGATATCTGAACGAGAAGTTCGATTTCCTTATCGCTGAGGTCATAATTCAAGAAAGCAGCCGAAGCAGTGCCCTGCAACAGCTCGGGAAGTTTTGTGCTTATCTCGTACCCAAAAACGCTTTGCCCCATATACACTGCTTTGAGTGCCGGTACAATACTTTCAAAATTCTGCTTCAGGAGATAACCTTTGGCACCGATTTTCAGAGCCTTGACTATATAGGCATCATCCGAAAAAGTTGTTAGGTAGAGTATACGGGCATTTGGATATTGCTTTAAAAGTATTTCTCCGGCTTCAAGCCCTGTCATTGCATCCATCCGGATGTCCATCAGCAAAATATCAGGTTCCAGCTGACGGTACAGCGCAATTGCCTGCTGCCCGCTATTTCCGGTGCCGATAACACTGATTTCCGGATCTGTCTCCAATATGGTCTTTAAAGAAACACAAACAAGTTTATCATCATCAACTACCAAGACTTTCATTAAAATACCGTTAGCCTTTCCGGCTCACAACATAAAAAGATATTATTACACGTTCTTACCGTGAGCCGGATAAGTCGTGAAGTTCAGCTCCACTTGGGTATCGAAATAAATATTTTAAAACCGTTATCAGTATTTATGTCAAAATTAGCATTAAAGGCTTTAACTCTCTCGGAAATATTACTCAGCCCTATACCGTTCTCAAGATTATAGCCGGTTACTTTTCCATTATCCTGGATAATAAGCTGGTAAAGAGCAGGATGCTCCCTTAATGTGACAGTTGCTTCCGAAGCATCTGAATGCATGATAATATTTGAAAGGGCTTCCTTGACAATAGCTATAAGACAATATTTCAGTCTTTTATCCACTGTTCCGGCAATATCATAATCCAGGGATATGGAACAAAATTTAAAATTTTCTACAAGTCCGCTGATCTGAGCATGAAGGTCTATAGACTCATCGTGAAGATTGTGTACACTGCTCCGGATGCTGTCCATTGCCTGGGAAAGCGTATCTTTTATCGATGAGAGGTTTTCTTTCAGATTCTCCTCTTTATTGATGGCCATTAAGGCTCCCAACTGAAGGAGACATCTTGATAGCAGGTGTCCCACATTATCATGTATTTCCATAGCAATTCTGTTTCTTTCATTAAGCGTTGCCATATTAATTTCATAATCCTGTTTTTCCATCAATTCATTATTTTTCTTTTCCAAAAGAATTGAACGCTCCTTGGAAGTGTCTCTCAGGAGCATGTACTGCCTTCTGACATTGTTAAGGTTAAGAGTACGGGACTTCGCCAAATATGAAAAAGCAGAAAGAATTAACAATACCGGCAATAAAGTATGCGAATAAATATCAACGTGTGTGATGAGGGGGACAAATGCCGATAAAGCAAGTAACTGCTCTCTTGTAGCAAAAATGTCATAGAAGAGTACCGGAATAAACACAAAAAATTCCGGTGCAAACTGACATAAAAATATATAGCCTAAAAAAAATATAATTCTTATCTGTCCTTTGTCAAAGTAACTGTTCAAAGATGAAAGGGTCAGGCTTACGATAACAGGGACAACGCTTATGCCATAACCCGCATCAATTACATACAATATTATGCAAGATATAAAAATAACTGCCTTATCAACTAATTCAATCATATGAACCGCCATATCCCCAGATAAAAACCACCTGGAATCATACAACCATTTTACCAAGCATCTGTATTTTTCTCAATAGAGGGTAATGAAGTATGAACGCTTTATGTAAAAAGGAATTTTTTAAAGTCAGAGCAGCAAGGAGAGGCCAGGCTAGTTTACATAAAAGTTAAAATAATAAGAACCTCAGTAAAGGACTCTACATAAAATAGACTAAAACGATATTATTTTGGAGAATGATGTAAATGGAAAGATTCGTTGTTATAATGTCAGGAGGTTCAGGCACCAGACTATGGCCTATTTCAAGAGAGGCGAGGCCAAAGCAGTTTATCAGCATTGACGATGACGGCTGCATGCTGGTGCAAACTATTGAGCGCTTATGTGAAATTGTTCCTGCCGACCATTGTTTTATAGTAACAGACAAACGCCTTAAAAATATAACTCTCAATACTGTAAAAAAATTAATACCCCGTAAAAATATAATATTTGAGCCTCAGAAGAAAAATACTGCAGCCTGTATTGAGTACGCCGCCGTCATCTTAAAAAAGAGATTTGGAGAGGGTGTGGTTTGTTTTGTTCCGGCTGATGGGTATGTCAGGGACAAAAAAGGTTATAAGGAGGCAATCGAGCTGGCATATGATACGGCAGGCAGAACAAAATCCCTTGTGGTTGTAGGTATAACTCCAACGTATCCTGCAACCGGTTATGGGTATATCCAGATCGACAAGGAAAAAGGTGACGATGAAAGGGTAATGATAGTTCAAAGGTTTATAGAAAAGCCGGATATTGAAACTGCAAAAAAGTTTTTTGAGTCTGGAGAATTCCTTTGGAATGGCGGTATATTGGTAGGCAGCCTTGATTCGATTATAGGCAGTATAAGGAAATTTTTGCCCGAGCATGACAGGAATATCAGCTGGGCGGTGGGTAATTCAAACCGCTCCAACGGTAACAGATATCTTGATGAAGCATATAATAAAATACAAAATATATCCTTTGATAATGGCGTACTTGAAAAGATCGACTGTATTTATGTAATAAAGGGGCAATTTGACTGGGACGATATAGGCAGCCTGGATTCATTATCCAAAACCTTTAAGACCGATGAAGACCGGAATGAAATAAAGGGAAATCATTTGGGGCTGGATACCGGCAATTCGATAATATTCAGCGACGGTGCACTTGTAACAACTATAGGAGTTGACAACCTTATTGTGGCGAGTACAAAGGACGCAATTATTGTATGTCCCCGCAACAGAGCCCAGGATGTGAGGGGGCTTGTAGAACTATTGAAACAGAAGGGGTATGAGAACCTTCTATAGCAAACATAAGTCTGACTTGAAAAATACATCGTAATGGAGGATGATATGCAGTCTCGTAAATTTATATTAATTAAGTCCACGGGTAACGGTTTTTGGTTTGATATGCACCATGTGCTGACGCAGCTGTATTTTGCCGAGATAACAGGAAGGATACCGGTGGTTTACTGGGGGAAAAACTGCATGTACAGTATTGATGACGGTTCAGATGCCTTCGGGCAGTTTTTTCAGCCGGTTTCACCATATGGTATAGATGATCTTGAAAACCGTGATTTTACCTATTTCCCCAAGGTATGGAGAAGCGACAACCTCCGGGAGGAAGGTTTATATTATGATGCTGAAATCACCCTTGAGGATCTGATGAATTGTAATGCGGATGTAGTTGTTCAAAACTGCTTCATTGAACCTGAAAATATGATGTACTGGATTGAGAAGCATCCTATGTACGGATTCATATCCAGATATTTGTACGGTTCCATGCTGAAAAAATATATCAGACTTCAGCAATTGGTTTCTGATGAAATAGATGAATTCTATGAGACCCATATGAGAGGAAATATATTTATAGCAGTGCACATCCGCGGAAGTGACAAGGTTGTAGAGGTTGAATATCTGTATGAACTCAATAAACAGTATCCGGCTGAGATTGACAAACACTTAAAAAATAATTCAAATGCAAGACTGTTTCTTCTGACAGATTGCAGTGACATTCTGGAACAGTACTCAGAGCTGTACCCGGGGAGAATTATTAATACGGATTGCAGAAGAGTTCTGCAGGAGGGGCCGGGTTCCCACTTCCAGGAATATGAAGATAAAGCGAGGAAAGGGCTGGAGATCATTAAGGATACATGGCTGGCAGCCAGATGCAATTATTTTATCGGTAACGGTTATTCAAACGTTTCACTGGCTGTAAGCGAACTTAAGGATTGGGATAAGAAAGCCCTGAAGCTTATATATTAGATGGGGAACAAGTACCTTAAAATATTATTCGGCAGTGGAAGGAGTATTTTGATGTTGGAAAAAGATAAACTTCTTGAATTATATAGAGTAATGATGACAATCAGAAAAGTAGAATTAAAAATTGACAGTGAGTATAAGAATGACGAAATGAAAACGCCTATCCACTTATCAATAGGTCAGGAGGCCACATCGGCAGGAGTATGCATTAACCTCCGCAGGAAGGATTATGTCTTCGGAACACACAGGAGTCACGCTCAATATATAGCCAAGGGCGGAGATATAAAGAAAATGATAGCTGAATTATATCTGAGAATAACCGGGTGTTCCTCCGGAAGAGGCGGATCAATGCATCTGATGGCACCAGAGGTGGGAATACTGGGTTCAACGGCCATCGTAGGCGGGAGTATTCCGATTGGAACTGGAACTGCTCTTGCTTCTAAAATTTCTGGAGACGGAAAGGTAAGTGCAGTATTTTTCGGAGACGGTGCCGTTGATGAGGGTACTTTTCATGAAAGCCTGAATTTTGCTTCTTTAAAGAAGCTGCCTGTTGTTTATATATGTGAGAATAATGCATATGCAATAAATTCCCATCAATCTGCCAGACATCCCAAGGACAATATATACGAGTGGGCTGAAAGCTATGATATTCCCGGCTATCAGATAGACGGAAACGATGTTGTCAAAGTGTCCGAATATGCCGCCGAGGCCATTGAAAGATGCAGAAGGGGAGAGGGGCCCACATTGCTGGAGTGCATGACCTACAGGTGGAAGGGACATATTGGCACGGTCAATGATGTAGGAGAGGGTCAGAGATCACAAAATGAGTATGACTACTGGCTGTCAAAATGTCCCATAAGATGGTATACAACCTATCTCTACGATATAGGCCTTCTTAATAAAGCTGCTGAAAATAATATAAACAGTGAAATTGACAGCCTGGTAAATGAGGCTTTTGAATTTGCTGTCAATTCTCCGAAACCGGACCCCAAAGCACTTATGGATTTTGTTTATGCAGGCTGATCCATGCAGTTGGACTGCAGACGGATATGGCCTTTTGAATTGAAAGATGCAAGACATTAGCCGGTAAATAGATATCATAATTAGGAGGTCTTATAATGCCCTGGACAACAATCGAGGTTGAAAAACAGGATAAATTTATTATAGACGATGAATCACAGTCAGGAAGAACCATATCGTATAAGGATGCAATTTATGAAGCTCTTGATCAATCCATGGACAGGGATTCCCGGGTTTTCATCATGGGAGAAGGTATTGATGATGTCTCCGGGGTTTTTGGTACAACTAAAGGTTTGCATGAAAAGTATGGAAGGCACCGGGTATTTGATACACCTATAGCAGAGAACTCTTTGACAGGTATGGCTGCCGGCGCTGCCATGGCCGGCTTGAGACCTGTACTTGTGCATGCCCGCATGGATTTCCTTCTGCTGTCTTTCGATCAGCTGGTAAACCATGCGGCAAAGTGGAGTTATATGACAGGAGGAGCGGTCAGTGTGCCGTTGGTGGTCCGTACAATCAGCGCCCGAGGCTGGGGGTCCGGAGCACAGCATTCACAGTGCATTCAGGGAATGCTTATGAATGTGCCGGGACTAAAAATAGCCGTACCTGCAACGCCGTATGATGCCAAGGGCTTAATGATTTCAAGCATAATTGACAATAACCCGGTTCTGTTTGTAGAACACAGATGGTTGTACAAAACCATGGGCAAGGTTCCCGATACACTTTATTCAATACCCTTTGGAAAGGGTGCGGTCAGAAAAAAGGGAAACAGTGTAACCATAGTGGCTGTATCCTATATGGTTATTGAAGCGCTGAAGGCTGCACAGAAGCTCGAGGATGAGAATATATCAGTGGAGGTTATTGATCTGAGAACTATCAAGCCTATCGATGAGGATATTATTTTTGAGTCCCTTGCCAAAACCGGAAGGTTAATAATAACCGACACCGGCCCCAGGACCGGAGGAGCGGCTTCGGAGATAGCGTCAATTGTCTCGGAAAAAGCGTTGAACTGCTTGAAGAAACCTGTTGTCAAAGTTTGCTGTCCTGACTGTCCGACACCCACCAGTGATGTACTGGAAAAGGTATACTACCCTGATTCCGAGACTATTTGCAAGGCAGTCAGAGAGATTTTGAAGTAATTGTATGCAAATTGATATAACACTGATTAAAATAATTAAAACAACATAAATAAGCCGGCTTAAAAACGGCGACTGAAATAATATGGCTTACTCCAGTCACATCCTGGCCGCAGCAGCGGACCGGCCATCCGGTTCCGGACACTGCCCGGATTAATATCCTGTCATTTCCCGGCAAGATGTGTACCTGGAGTAAGTCTATAAATTTCAAACGAATGTTTTTAACCGGTACAAGGAGTAAAATAGAGGAGGAACAGGCTTTGGATAAATTTATAGAACAGGACTGCAGGGAATATATTGCACGAATAGATTTAACACCTCTTAGGGAGAAAACAGTACTGATAACAGGAGCTAACGGACTCATAGGAACCTATCTCATATATATGCTTCATCTTGCCAACCTGGAAAACGGCACGGGCATAAATATTGAGGCTGTTAGCAGAAGTGCTCCGAATAAGGCCTTGAGCGAGGTTTTTGAAAAAAATTACAGGTTTCACCCGTTGGATCTGAACCTGCCCGACTCGCTTGATATGCTGCAAAAAGCCGATTACATTATACATGGCGCCACATATGCACAACCGGGAAAGTTTCTGAGAAATTATCTGGATACGATACATTTGAATACAGTGGTTGCTGAAAAGCTGCTTCAGAAGGCCAGAGTAAACAATGCGGATTTTTTGTATATGAGCTCGTCGGAGGTGTACGGAGAACCGGATGCGGGGAACATACCCACACCCGAGGAATTTCCCGGACTGTGTTCTCCGGTGAATATCAGAGCCATATATTCTGAAGCCAAGCGAATAGGAGAGACGCTTTGCTTTGCATACAAAAACTATGAAAATGTCAATACAAAGATAGCCAGAATATCAATGACCTACGGACCCGGAGTCAGTGCCAATGATGAGCGTGTCCTGACCCAGTTTATCAGGCAGGCGCTCAGTAAAAAGGAAATCATTATGATGGACAGCGGCAGTAAGATCAGAACCTTCTGTTATATTGCCGATTGTGTATTAATGCTGCTAAACATAATGCTGTATGGAACTCAGCTGGTTTACAACGTAGGCGGGAAGGAAAGCATAACCATTCGAAAGCTTGCAGAAGAGATATGTGGCATCACCGGGAGCAAGCTTTCTGTAGAGAACCCCGGGTACAATTTTGCCGAAAAGGTAAAGGTCTCTCCTCAGCATGTCGAGCTGAATATAGGGAGGATTTGTTCAGAGTTCGGAATAAATCAATTCAAGCCAATGAGTGAGGGATTGAAGCGGACAATTGAATGGAACCGCAGCAGTTACGATTTCTGATGTATTTCCGGCGGTTAAATTCCCGCAGAATTTAGTAGTCATCCTTGCCAATACATACAGTATTGCCTTCGTCCTCCGCCTTATCCTGCAAAAATTTTACCCGCCGGCAATATACGTTTAGCTGTTACAGACCACTATGAGCAATGTAAGTATTCCCCTGTATACAGCCCTTAACCAATTTGGATCAGCAGGTATTATGGTATAGGTTTACAAATTTAATATAAACTGTATAATTATTATAAATACAAAAGTAAATTTGTATTCTGCTTTTATAGCTTGCATCTTTGGGGGGGTTATGAGAAATAGGTTTTTTTAGTACTTTTCAGTGTAATTCTTGTCATCGTGTTAAATGCCTGTTCACTCAAAAACGATAACAATGAAGGAACCAGGGATTTCCTGGCCGGAAGAATTTCGGCAGAACAAGCCGCAAAGGATATAAACCGGAAGATTATGCTGTATCTGAATGAATAAAGCTTAAAGGGCGGTTTAGATATGTATAAACCACATATAGCAATTATTGATGACGGTGTAAATGAAAAACTGTATAAAACAGGCGAGCTTAAATACAATATTGAGATCACGCCTGATTTACAAGTGTGTGAAAGGGTTGATTATGATCCTTTTATGCCGTCCCACGGAACAACCTGCGCCGCGATAGTTAAAAAATATGCTCCGGAGTCGGCTCTGTCCAGTATAAAGATTTTAAACGGTGAATCACATACAGGGATGAAAGCTCAATTGATCAAAGCTCTGGAATGGTGTGTTCAAAACGGGATACACCTTGTCAATCTGAGTCTTGGGACTGTTGATTACAGAGACTTTATCGAGATTAGAGAGGCCGTAAAGCATGCCTCTGAAAATTTTGTAGTTATAGTGGCTGCATGTAATAACCGGACTGTTTTTACATGTCCGGCTTCTCTGGAATATGCTGTCGGAGTAAAATGCGACACAGATGAAATACTAATGGAAAATGAATATATCTACAATTCAAAATCGCCTGACGGAATAGAAATAACTGCAAACGGATGTCACAGGCTGGAGAAATTCAATGGTGAAAGCAAAACGACTTCTATCTGTAATAGCTACGCAGCACCTGCTGTTACTGCTCTGGTGTACGAAATTATAAAAAATAATCCCAATATTTTATTACCTGAAATAAAAGAAAAATTAAAGAATACATCAATAAGCATTGACAGTACCGGAAAAGAGACGTCTATACCGCGCAATCACAGCTTTAACAATGTAACGGACAAAAATATAGATGTTCCTATTATTACATTGTATAATTACTGTGAAAAAAAGCCTGAATACCTGGACCGGAAACTTACCGGTGCATTCAGAAATGACGGGTACAATGCAATTAATATTTTTGAAGGTAAAACCACCGGGCAGGATTATTGCACCGGACATATATGTATTAACAGCTTTATTGAAAGTAAGGACAGCTCTCCAAGCGAGGGCTTACAAATAATATTTAATGTTTTTGATCCGGATATTATAATTCTATCGGTTGATTTGGCAAATGAGCATAAAAAGAATTACATAAAGGATATAGAAGGCAAATTTGAAACTGATGTTAATATAAACATATATGAAGACTTTAATATTGAAATTAAAAGTTCTGATGAAACCAGGACATTTGCTTTGCAGGAGGATTTGAAAATAGACGGATTATATTCTTACATTACTGGTTTATTTGCCAAACACGGGACGGATTATGAAACCGCCCTATACAAACAAAGCTTAAAATAAATTTACAGGCCGAATGCAGGCTATATATAAGAAATGGGGTAGTATAAATCACATTCACTGTACTGCTTGCTACATTTTGCGTAATTTATCCGTTCAAAACGGAATTTATGTTTAAGATTAAAATCCACATAGGGCATCCATGTGGTAAAAATGTATTCCCATATTCCTGATAAAGTTTTTGAAGAGATTTCTTCAGGCCTGTGAGGGCCTATATATGTAAAGACGCCGTATTTGTGCGGTTGGATATTCCTTATTTTCATATTGGGAGGAACAATACTGCTATGATCAATCCGGACGGAGGGCTGGTAAAAGGTATACCCTTCTTCGTTGGGAGGAACAGTTGTAAGGCCGATATAGACATCTTTTTCGACCGGATTAAAGACTCGGAGCCTGTGGTTGTAAAAGAAATCAACCCCCAGCTTGTTTGCTGTCTGATTGACCGCATTATCCTCAATTGCAACCCTGTATTCGAGGCCGGCAATTGAAAAGGCAGGCAGCACCGTTATCGAGCGGAGAAAGACAAGCCCTTCTCCGGCACAATTCATAAAATCCGCATTAAACCTGTCCAGAATTTCCAGTGGGCAGGGATTTTTTCGCCATTTTGACGGAGTCATGCCGAATTCTTCCTTAAACACCCTGTTGTAGGTCCGTTCACTGCCAAAGGAGTACTTGGAGGAAATGAATTCCATGCTGTTTCTTTCATGTATCAAATCACCCAATGACTGGGCGATCCTCCTCCTGCGGACATATTCCATTAAACCAGTGAAAGTGGCACCCTTCCATATCCTTAACAGATGGAACTTGGAGACATTGACGTTTTCTGATATATTATCCAGATTTAACGGTTCCAGGAGATTGCTTTCTATAAATCCGGTGGTTTCTTTTATTATATCCAGCAAGTAATTATCCATATTAACCTCCTAAGTCATTTATGGCTTTGAGCTCCATTGCGGCCACAAAATGTAATGAAAACCTATACCTTTATCGCAATGCGGCGAATAAAGGAGGCCAAATAATTGATAAAATTTCTTCCGCAATTTTTGTCCTGTTTTTGTAGATAAGATTAAGTATAATCATACAATAACCTTTTTTTAACAACAACCATTTATTTATAAAAGCTTAGTGGTCTGAAGGTTGAAAGAAATTATTAAAAATGAGTGAAGGAGGTACCGAGCCCATGCCGTTTCTATCATTATGTTTTGTGCGAAAGGCTGGGCATGGGCATAAATATGGATGAAAAACGTCAGGCAGAACTAAAGGAAAGATACAACGGAGCTGTCGGCAGCTTTGTTGAAAAAATCAAGGACGATCCCAATGTAATTGCAGTGATTGTCAGCGGAAGTCTGGCTTACGATATGATATGGGAAAAAAGTGATATTGATATGACTCTGGTAGTACGTGACCAAAATCTGAAAAATGACAGTTATTCCATTATTGAGGACGGTATTACAATTAATGTTTACATTACCGTCAGGAGCTCTTTTAAAAGATACCTGGAACGAAATATCGGAGGATCTTTTATGCAGGCATATTTTTCAAAGGGGAGGATTGTATACACCACAGATGAAAGTTTATATGATTTTTTTGAGGATATTAAAGTCATGGGAAGTGATGACATTGCCCTGTCGGCATTTTATATGGCAAGTGAACTAATAGGTATCTATGACAAGTGCCAAAAATGGCTGACGGCCAGGGAGGACCCCCTTTATACCCAGTACTATATCCTGAAGGCGGCTGAAGTTATTGCGAATATGGAGCTGTGCCTGGCCGGTATCCCGGCTTCGCGTGAATCCATACAAAAAGCGGTGGCACTTAATCCCGGCCTGATGAAGACCTTCTATCAGGAGGCCATGTCCCGGTTCTACAGTGTCGAAGAACTAGAAGCAGCCATCGATAAAATTGACGGTTATCTTATGAGCAAGCTGGATATCATACAAAAACCCGTTATTGAATTTATGAGCGATAATGAAATTAAAACAAGCACTCTGATTGCAAAGCATTTTCATGTTGCCAGTCATTATATAATCGATGTATTTGACTATCTTGCCGATAAGGGCGTAATTGAAAGGGTATCCCAGACTATAAGGATAACTCCTAAAAGCAAGCTGGCAGTGGAGGAACAGGGATTTTTGCTGGTGCCGTAACGCGGCTGTCAGGACTGGTAACTATTTTTTTGAGGACGAAAGGAGATAAAGAATGCCTATCAGAACACACATTGAAATATCGGGAGCAAAACAGAATAACCTGAAAAATGTATCTGTTGAAATTCCCAGAGACAAGCTGACCGTTATAACAGGAGTATCCGGATCGGGTAAATCCTCTCTTGCTTTTGATGTTATATACGGCGAAGGTCAGAGGAGGTTTCTGGATTCCATATCCAACTTCGCAAAGAGCCGTATAAGTCAATTAAAAAAGGCAAAGGTGGATTATGTAAGAGGCCTGTCTCCGGTTATCGCTATTGAACAAAAAAAGGGAAATAACAATCCCAGGTCGACAGTGGGTACTGTCACAGACATAAATGACTACATGAGACTTCTGTTTTCGACTGCCGGGGTGGGAAAGTGTCCTGAATGCGGGCATCAGCTCAAACAATTGTCTGCCGCCCAGATAGCTGAGCATATTTCAACTTTGCCTGGGGGCACGGTTGTTGAACTGAGAGCACCGGTATATAAGATTTACGGAGAGGACTATGATTATACCTTCCACCAGCTCAGAGAGAAAGGCTTTAAAAATTTACTGGTTAACGGAGAGCCTTTTTCATTAGCTGATAAAAGAGAACTTGATGAGAATGTGGAATATAAGATCGAACTGGTAATAGACCGGTTCACTTTAAAAAACGATACATATATTCAATTGACCAAATCCATTGAAGCTGCCATGCTGGCGCTTGATGAGGACATTATGCTGAAAGTGGAGGTGGCCGGAAATGCGGGCAGGGAATTCTATACCGGTTTCGGGTGTCCGGAGCACCACCACATATTATGTGAAATGCAGCCCTTCCACTTTTCCTTCAATACGTCTGCAAGTGCGTGCCACACCTGCCTTGGGGTGGGAATGTCCTATGTGGTTGAACCGAGGTTTTTGATCGTTTCTCCTGAAAAAAGCTTGAACAGGGGTGCTCTCAGAAATACGGTATACAGCCCCAGCAACAAGGACAGTTATCGTTCGGTAATAATGTACAGCCTGTCCCAAAAATATAATTTCAGTCTGGACACACCCTTCAGGGATCTTCCCAAGGAGATTCATGAGCTTCTTTTCTACGGTTCAAAGGGAGAGCCTGTTGAGATGCTGCAGCCTCCGTACTCCCAGAAGAGAAACTGGATAACCGGAAGGGCCAGACCCTTTGCAGGCTTCGTTCATGAATTGGAAAGCTGGTATAAGCACTATATCAGGAAAACTTCAACAAGTGAAGCCTTTGAACCGACTTTTGTCAAGGAATGCATGATAGAAAAAATATGTCCGGAATGCAACGGGGCCCGACTCAAAAGGCAAAGACTCCAGATAACCGTGGGAAATAAGAATATTGATCAGCTGAGCAGGATGCAGCTGCCGGAGCTGCTGGATTTTCTCAAATCGCTGACCTTTGAAGAGGATATAAGGGAAATCGCGGAATCCGTTATCAGGGAAATCAGCTCCAGACTTGAGCTGCTGATAGACATCGGCCTGCACTATATAAGCCTGGCCAGGAGAAGTGACAGTGTTTCAGGCGGAGAGATGCAGAGGATCAAAATGTCGACACAGATCAGCAGCGAACTGATGGGTATGCTGTACGTAATGGATGAACCCAGTATTGGGCTTCATCCCAGGGACTCCCAAAGAGTAATCGATACAATGAAAAAACTGAGAGATATC
Source organism: Bacillota bacterium (assembly GCA_023392075.1). Classification (GTDB taxonomy): domain Bacteria; phylum Bacillota; class Clostridia; order Acetivibrionales; family DSM-1351; genus Ruminiclostridium. The sequence continues at coordinate 48,048 of JAEVZU010000262.1, forward strand.
GGAAACACGGTGATTGTGGTTGAGCACGATATAGATACCATAAAGAGTGCGGATCATATAATTGAAATCGGACCCGGACCCGGTGTTCACGGGGGGAATATAGTAGCGTCGGGTACTATGGAAGATATTATGATGGAGCCTGATTCGGTAACAGGAAAGTATTTGTCGGGGGCGGCCTCCATACCCGTACCCGGGCAGAGGCGAAATCTTGGAGACAATTTCCTGTCTATTCAGGGAGCCCGTGAAAATAATCTGAAAAATGTGGACATTGATATACCTCTGGGGGTTTTTATCTGTATTACAGGGGTATCGGGTTCGGGCAAGAGTTCACTCATAAACGAAATATTGTATAAGCAGCTGAAAATCAATAAAACGGGTGCCAGGATAGTCGCGGGAGAGCATGACTTTCTGTTTGGAACGGAATTGCTGAACAACGTCATCAATATTGACCAGTCTCCCATAGGCAAGAACAGCAAATCAAATCCCGCAACTTATATAGGCATTTACGACAAAATACGTGAGATCTTTGCAAAACAGCCGGAGGCAATACACAGGGGCTACAGCGAAATTGACTTCAGCCTGACCCATGCCAACGGCACCAGGTGCGAACATTGTGCCGGGGACGGGATAATTGTGACAAACCTTCAGTTCATGGCCGATATTGAAACCATATGTCCTGTTTGTAAAGGAAGACGTTTTTCCGATGAAGGACTTGAGATAAAATACAAGCAGAAGAGTATTGCGGATGTACTGGATATGACAGCCGAAGAGGCACTGGAATTCTTCAAGGATGAAAAATACCTTAAGCATAAATTGAATATCATAAACGAACTGGGCCTGGGGTATATGACGCTTGGGCAGAGCTCCACAACCCTGTCGGGCGGGGAGGCTCAAAGAGTAAAGCTGGCATACGAGCTGTCAAAGATAAAGCGGGGGGCGCATAATCTGTATATTCTGGACGAGCCCACAACGGGGCTTCATTTGTCAGATATCCGGAAACTTATAGACTGTCTTATAAAACTTGTTGACAACGGACATACAGTATTGGTCATCGAACACCACCTGGATGTTATAAAATCTGCCGACTACATAATCGATATTGGCCCCGAGGGCGGAAGCGGCGGCGGTATGGTTGTGGCCGAAGGAACTCCTGAACAGGTGGCTAAAGTGAAAACCTCACATACAGGCAGATTTTTGAAGGAAGTTTTGTAGCTGTGAGGCTGAGGATCAAATTAACCGGCACAACGAATTATTTATTGTGTATACTAATTCAGAAGAGTATTGTAAAATGTTAGTAAGGCTTGATATCCTGCCGGGTTAACCATCTGGGCAGGATATCAGGATAAGGCATCGGTGATGTAACCCGGCTGCTGTATACGGTGGTAAAATGAATATTTATCTGTGAGGGACATATGGGAAAGCTGATTTTAATATTGTTTGTGCTGCTACTGCTGATGTGTTTCTGCATCTATAATTGGTGGGAACGCAGAGAGAAGAGCAAAAGGATGTTTGAGGAAGAAAAGAAGAAAATAAATCCTTTAAATACCCATACCGCATGGGGCTTGTATGCTTTTGCCGCACTGCTGGCCATTCTGGGGATTGCGGCTTATGAGATATATGCGCTGATGGATAAGATATATAAGATGAATTAAGTCAGGATAAATATGAATATAATTTCTACCATAGGGCTGTAAATGTGTTTGTAAATTTTCCCCATTCTATTCACCCAAGTATAAATTTACTTTATTATTGATAGCCTTTGCTGCCTGGGAAGAGGTTTGCTTTCCTTGAAGAAATAAATCGACCTCTTCGCTTATCATTATTAAAATATTGTCATCTATATAGTAACAGTTATCAATATTATCAATATAGTTATCCAGTTGACGTATAAGTTTGTCAGTCAAAGGAATGGATGTATACTTAGGGCCATTTCTCGGTGTATAGTTAAAAATAGTCCTATCTGTTCCAATTTCTCCACAGTATTTTTCTAAAATTGTGGCATATGCATTTTTATTAACGGGCAGCCAAAGATTGCCATCCAGTGCCTGGAACTTTTCCAACAAAAGCAGCTTTATAAAATTGTAAGCTTCAGCTTTGTACTTACATGAGTTGTTTACCGCGACGAATTCTTCTACCAACCCGGCAGGTTGATTATCCCCATCTATACCGGGATATAGAAATAATTGAACCTCTGAATTTAAAATTCTATTAACAGCGGTACTATCAACCCATACACTTTCAGGAAAAATATCTCCAAAGGCCAGTAGCAGTGAATCTTTTTTCATGTATTCAAAGAATAATTCCGGAACTTTAAGTGTGTGATAATTTAAGATCGAAGGAGATA
>JAEVZU010000016.1 GCA_023392075.1 Bacillota bacterium
CGCTTCTGGCCGGGGAAAATCCGGGAGAGGCAGTGGTTAAGTCAATGAATGCCGGTAAGCTCTTCGGAGTTCATATCAATGATAATTATGGAAATACCGATGAGGATATGATTTTTGCATCGGTGCACCACATAGAAACTCTCGAATTTATTTATTATCTCAAAAAGTTGAAATATGACGGGTGGATATCCCAGGAATTCGACGCGAGGAAGGTAGATCCCATAAAAGCCTGCAGTCATTGTTTCAACACTTTGAAAGTTTTTGAGAATATAGCAGATAAAATAGATATAAAAGCACTGCTGGAGGCACAAAAAAATTCCGATTCCCTGGAAAGTCAAAAAATAATTGCCGGAGCAATGCTTGGAGGTGAGATGTATGGGAAATAACACCACGGCCGGAAAAGTAAAACAGGCTCTTTTGAGTATGCAGAGATATTCCTGGGAACAGGGAGTGGCAGCACAGGCATTTTTGGAAATGGGGGAAAAAGAGCTGGTGATTCAGATGTCAAAGGCAGCAGTGCTGAATCAGCTTGCGGACGGCAGGCTTGCCGCAATGGGAAATATATCGGCTGTAACCGATCCTGCGGGAATCGGTGAAGCGGTGCTCTATGCCTCGGAAGTGACCAAAGACCCTGAACTGGGCTCTGCAGTACAAAAGCTGATAAACTGGCTATTGGAAAAGGCTCCAAGGAACAGGGACGGAATAATATATCACGTCATAGAAAAACCGCAGATGTGGGTAGATTCCTTTTATATGGCTCCTCCTTTCCTGTCTGCCGCAGGCTATCATCAGGAGGCCCTGAAACAAATTAAAGGCTATATCTCTCTTCTTTTTAATTCTGAAAAAAAGTTGTTTTCACATATATGGGATGAGAGCAAAAACGATTTTGCCAGAGGAGACTGCTGGGGAGTGGGAAACGGATGGGCTCTGGCCGGGATCACAAGAGTTATTGCCACGCTTCCTGAGGAATTTAACGCCGAAAAACATGAACTGATAAACTTTGTTAAAACGGTTTTGGACTCCTGTTTGGGTTATATGAGAACAGACGGACTTTTTCATGATGTCCTGGACAATAAGGATTCCTTTATAGAAACCAACCTTTCCCAGATGGCGGCTTATGCCATCTACAGAGGAATGAAGGCAGGCTGGCTCGGGGATGGGTACCTGGCCTTTGCTGAAACCATGAGAAATGCTGCGCATGCCAAAGTAGACGATCTCGGATTTGTTCAGGGGGTCTGCGGAGCACCTTTCTTTGACAGGCCGGGAATAGCAGCCGAAGGGCAGTCCTTCTTCCTGCTGATGGAGGCGGCGGCACAGAAATTTTACAAATCACGTTGATATATAACCCACAATTTATATATAAAATTTATAGACAGGAAGGCGATTTATATGGAATTTACCAACGCAACGCAGCCTACAATGTATTTTATAGGCGTTACAACAACGAAATCCTCTATTATGAAAGTCTTTCCTCTATGGGCGGAGGAGCTTGGTTTAAAGGATGCGATTATAAAGGGAATAGATATTGAAATTCATGCGGATCCACAAAAATACCGTGATACGGTAGAGTTTATCAAGAATGACAAACTGTCTCTTGGAGCTTTGGTCACCACCCATAAAATCGATTTATATAATGCAGCCAGGGAGAGCTTCGAATATCTTGATACATACGCAGAAATGTTCGAAGAATTGTCCTCCATCTCCAAAAAGGACGGGCGGCTGGAAGGTTACGCAAAGGATCCTATTTCCAGCGGTTTGGCCATGGAGAACTTTATTCCTGAAAACTTCTGGAAGGAGCACGGCGGAGAGGTATTGATAATGGGAGCAGGCGGAAGTGCCCTGGCCATAAGCTCATATCTCATGAAAAAGGAACACGGGGATAATATTCCTTCCAAAATAATTATCACCAACAGAAGCCGGGAAAGGCTGGATTCTGCAAAAGCCAAGCTGGACGGAATGCATCCCGGTGTAGAGATGGAGTACTATTTATGCCCCGAAGCAAAGGATAACGATGAAGTAATGAAAAATATGAAACCATATTCTTTAATAATAAATGCAACGGGGCTGGGCAAGGACAGACCGGGGTCACCTCTTACCGACGAATGCGTGTTTCCCGGCAACAGCCTTATATGGGAGCTCAATTACCGCGGTGACCTGAAATTTATGGTCCAGGCAGGGGAACAGAAGGAAACGCGCAATTTATTTATTGAGGACGGATGGATATATTTTATACATGGCTGGACTCAGGTTATATCAGAAGTATTCCATGTTGATATAAAAGGCGAAAAACTCGACAGACTGGAAAAACTTGCAAACAGTTTAAGGTGAGGTGATATTTATGGATGACATTGCGACAAACTGGGATCAGGCATTTACTGTTGATTTTGATTTGATTAACGGGCTGTCAGGTACTAAAAACTCTACCAAAAGAAAGCTGTCCCAGATGAAAGATATGTTCTCGGATGCCGGGGCATGTAAAGCTGTTTTGGAGAAAGGCGACCCTGTAATATATGAGTTTTACGAGCTGGGAGCTCCAAAAAATTCAGGAGATCTGGCTTTTGGTACAAGTATTACCTACCCTGGAAAGGTAGGCAATGAATATTATATGACTAAAGGACATTTTCACAGTATTCTTGAAACAGCCGAAGTATATTATTGTTTAAGCGGACAGGGTTACATGCTTCTGGAGAATCCGGAGGGGGACTGGAAACTGGAGGAGCTTGTCCCCGGAAAAGCCGTTTACGTTCCGCAGAGATATGCACATAGAAGTATCAATACAGGAAAAGAACCCTTCATTACCTTCTTTACCTTCAGAGCAGACGCCGGACATGATTATAAGACCATCGAGACAAAAGGCTACAGAAAGATAGTTGTTGAAGAGAACGGCGTACCTGTAGTCCGTGACAATCCAAAATGGGACTGAAAAATTGAATATGAAAAGGGTGAGTTTATGAAGATTTTGGTTACACCGACTTCATTAAAAAACAATAAAAACTCTGAAGCTGTAAGGCTGATAGAGGATTTTGCCGATGAGGTCGTATTCAATCCCTACGGCCATCCGCTGACCGAAGAAGAACTGATTCCGCTGCTGGATGGTGTTGACGGGTATATTGCAGGTCTTGATTATATAACTGAAAATGTGATAAGAAAAGCTCCGGATACACTAAAGGTAATTTCCAGATACGGAGTCGGTTTTGAAAGAGTTGATATAAGGGCGGCCGGAGAAAGAGGTATTCTTGTTACAAATACACCGGGCGCCAACTCCGAATCGGTTGCAGATATGGCAATAGGGCTTATGATAGCCGTCGCCAGGAAATTAACCTTCCTTGATTCCCAGGTTAAAACTGAAAAATGGCCCAGAACCTCCGGCAAGGAAATATTCAAAAAAACAATGGGGATTCTTGGGCTCGGAGCCATAGGAAAAGCAGTGGCACTGCGTGCCAAGGGATTTTCAATGAATATCCTGGCCTATGATCCATACTTTGATGAGAATTTTGCAAATGAACACAATATCAGGAAATGTACCTTGCAAGAGGTAATAAGCCAGTCTGATTTCATATCTTTACATCTTCCAATTACAGAAAGCACTCTTAATATAATAGATGAAAATGCCATTAACCGGATGAAGGACGGAGTAATTATTATTAATACTTCAAGAGGCGGCCTCATAAATGAGCAGGCAGCATATGACGGATTGAAATCGGGAAAAATCGGGGGGATGGGCTTGGATGCATTCGATAAGGAACCTCCGGGAATATCCCCTCTGTTTGAATTTGATAATGTAATTGCAACACCCCACGCCGGAGCACATACCAGTGAGGCAGTTGAAAAAATGGCGTTAATGTCGGCTCAGAACGTGATAGATGTCCTGACAGGAAAAGAATGCCGCTTTATTGTAAACAGATGTTTTATACAAAAATAGTTAACTTTGAAGCCGTTTCGAGTGTATTACATGCCGACGGCTTGAAAGATTCCAGTAATTTGCGGAGGGTATCATGAAAACAAAAAGTGAAATTATCAAAAAAATTAAAGAGGCCGGACTGGTTGCCGTCATAAGAGCGGAAAGTGCCCGGGAGGCTTCAAAAATAATTGAGGCCTGTGTCAAGGGTGGTGTTACTTCAATTGAAATAACTTTTACCGTGCCGGGTGCTGAAAACATAATCAGAGAACTGACAGCCGGCTATGATGCCGAAAAAGTTCTTATCGGAGCCGGAACGGTACTGGATTCGGAAACAGCCAGAATAGCCATATTATCTGGGGCACAATATATTGTAAGTCCCTGCTTTGATTCCGAAACAGCGAAATTATGCGGAAGATATAATATAGCTTATATTCCGGGAGCAATGACAATAAAGGAAACAGTCCAATGTATGGAGGCAGGTGCCGAAATTGTGAAGATATTCCCCGGAGAATTGTTCGGACCTAAGATAATAAAGGCAATCAAGGGGCCTTTACCCCATGCGCAGCTTATGCCCACAGGGGGAGTCAGTGTTGAAAATGTTGCAGAATGGATCAAGGCAGGAGCTGTGGCTGTGGGCGCAGGAGGCAGTCTGACAGCAGGTGCCAAAACAGGTGATTTTGATGCAATAACCAGGACTGCTGAAGAATTTATTAAAAGTATCAAACTGGCAAGGGAATGATTTTATGATTCAAACAGTATCAGGAAGCATAAACGAAAATGAATTGGGTTATTGCCAGTGTCATGAGCATTTGTTTATACGAAAGGGCAAATCCTATAATATCAACCGGGCACTGTATATGGATGACTTGAATAAGTCGACCCGGGAACTGCTCCTGTACAAAGAGTCGGGAGGGAGAAGCCTTGTGGATGCCCAGCCTGTAGGCTGCGGCAGGATGGCAGATTATCTCCTGGAGGCATCACAAGCTTCGGGGGTCAATATTATTGCATCTACCGGATTCCATAAACTTGTATTTTATGAAGCTGACCATTGGATTTATAAAATAAGCCAAACCCGATTGACACAATTATTTCTAGATGAAATACAAATCGGAATGTTTGCTGAAGGCGACTCCGGAGAACTCCTGCTAAGGACCGGCGCAAAGGCTGGAATAATTAAAACGGCTGCTGAGGGCAACGGTGTGGACGATAAGCATAAAAAACTGTTTTCCTCGGCAGCAGAAGCTTCTCTGCTGACAGGTGCACCTGTCATGTGCCATATGGAGAACAGGAGCGATGCATTGAGTGTGGTACGGTTCCTTACCGATTTAAGGGTTCCTGCATCCGGTATCATATTATGCCACCTGGACCGGGCGTTTTATGATCCCTCCTTTCATATGGAGATGGTTCAGGCCGGAGTTTTTCTGGAATATGACACCATCGGCAGACCTAAATACCACAGTGATGAAAAAGAAATAGAATTGCTCCTGAAGCTTATTGGTTCAGGATATGCATCACAGATCCTGGTTGGTCTCGATACCACAAACCAGCGCCTGTCATGCTATGGCGGATCGATTGGACTGGACTACATTCTCAAGGATTTTATATTTAAAATGCTTAATGCAGGGATATCAAGGCAGGCAATAAATAAATTAACCTGCGAAAATCCTGCAAAGGCTCTGTCAATCAGGATCGAGTGATATTGATAATACTTTGTCCCGTGATTTTCAGTGTTTAATACTATTTAATATTTATATCTCCGACTATAGAGTTTTTTATTGCTGCCGATTGACGGGCAGCAATATTTTTATGCCCTCCCAGTCAATGTCAAGGAAAATTATGCCGACATACAGATTGTAATAAACTCCCCTGAACTGATATGATATACTAAACATAACGAGGCAATAGCTGTCCATAATGTCTCAAAGTACACCTTTGCCTCGTTGAAACGCGTAAAGGTAAAAAAATTTTTCTGAACTTACGCGTTATAATACTGAGTTACCCAATGGGAGGGAATATGAGGTTTTTTAAAAAATTACCCATTACCACACAGCTTATAATTAACGGAGTGCTGACTCTGATTGTATTGATAGCCATTTTGTCCCAGTCCTATTACAACATTTCCGATATAATGGTAAGGAAAAATAAAAATTATACCGCCGAAATGACTTCAACCATCCAGTATAGTGTTGCAAGATATACACAGGAATTGAGAAGCATCCTCCAAAATATCGGGTATGATACAAATACCCAAAAAATTTATTCAAGCAATTCCCTGATTGATTCCTATAATGCAGGACAGGCCTTGACGGTTATGGCAGGTAATATGGTAAATATTAAGAAGGACATATTCGATATCGCCATAATCGGTGAGAACGGAAAGTATTTTACAATGAGCGGTAATTACGATATTGCACTAAACCTCATGAAGTCGGTACCTGACGATGGGAAAATATATAATACCGGCTTTGAAAAGCTGGATGTACTCAATAAGGACAGCAAAATGTTCTTCATGTTCGGAATGTACTTTTATTCCTCCTACGATTCCGAATCTTTCGCTAAAAAGCTTGGCTTTGCCTCAATAATGGTTGACCTCAATTCCATTTTCAATGAAATTAACAAAATATCAAACAATACTGAAATTAAATATTATTTGATGGATAAAAACGGAATGCTGTATGCACCTAAAGATCCGCTGGGTATTAACAACGACCGGGAGATCAAGGATTTGCTGTTCAACCAGAAAAACAGTTCCTCCCAGCAGATTATTGAAATAAACGGGTATAAAAATATTGTTAATGTGAGTAATATTCCTGAGATTGAGGGCAAAATAGTAAGCTTTGTGCAGGAAAAACAATTGTTTTCGGAAATTGATAAAACCAGAACCAGGATACTTAGAATTTTTTCCATATCTATAATTATAATATGCCTGTTGTTCTTTTTTACCATAAATAATATTACCAGGCCCATACAGAAGCTCATTTTCTTTATGAACAACATTAAATCCGGGAGTATAAAGGATCTGAGGAAGAAGGTAAAACTTGAGGGAAGCTCGGAAATAAATATTCTCGAATATGAGTTTAACAGTATGATGAATGAAATAAATAACCTGACAAGACGTCTTTTCGAAACCAGCTCCAAGCTTTATGAGGTTGAATTGCAGAAGGACAAGGCTGAACTTGCATATTTGAGAAGCCAGATAAATCCCCACTTCCTCTATAACACACTGGAGGTTATGAAGGGTATATCCCTTGAAGAGGGTGTGGACAAACTATATGAGATGTCAAAGGCACTGGCGCTGATATTCCGGTACAGTGCAAACGGATCAAATATTGTGAAGTTGAATGATGAAATAAATATTATCCGTGCTTACATTCAGATACATATAATCAGATTTGGCAGCAGGCTTGAAGCTAAATTTGACTTTGAGGAAAGGACACTGGATGCAGATGTTCTAAAAATGATTTTACAGCCGCTTGTGGAAAATGCAATCTACCATGGGATCGAACCAAAAAGAGATAAGGGTATTCTGTACGTGGGGAGTAAATTTGAAGACGGCAATCTCCTTATATGGGTGGAGGACAACGGATTGGGAATAGACGAAGCAAAGCTTGACAGCATAAGACTCAAGCTGGCGGAATCTCCTCATATACTATCCGAACAAAAACAGGATAGAACAAAAGGTGACAGCATAGGTATATATAATGTGAACAATAGATTGAAGCTTACATACGGAATCCAATATGGATTGAATTTTGAAAGCAGGAAGGGTGAGGGCACCAGAGTCACAATTACCATTCCGGGAATAGGGGTATAATTTTGGAAGAAGAGTCGGAGGGTGTATGTATAAGGTTTTGATTGTTGATGATGAGGAATTTATAGTTAAAAGCCTGGTTATGGGCACTGATTGGAAAAGCTGTGGTTTTGAAGTCGCAGGGAGTGCACGGGATGGTGTAGAGGCTTACGAGAAGATCTGCGAAATAAAGCCGGACCTTGTATTTACCGACATTCGAATGCCGGGCATGAGCGGACTTGAGCTTATCAAAAACATCCAGGCAATACATAAGAATATCCTGTTTGTTGTTATAAGCGGATATGCGGAATTTGCCTATGCAAGAAAAGCTCTTGACTACGGGGCTGTAGGATATTGTCTGAAACCCTTTGATGATGAGGAGATCACCAAAGTTCTCAAGAAGGCCGCCAATATACTGAACAATACCGGAAGTAAGGAAAAGCCCGATATAATTCCGCTGCTGGAGGAGGAAACCTCCGAAGCACGCCACGAACTGGACTCATATTTCAAATCCAACGGAATAGCCGAGGGTGAAAAAATTGTTATTATTGCTTCCATAGGTAAGGAGCTTGCCTTTGAAAGTAAGCAATATATCTCAATAAAGACAGGAAGCAATAAAACGATTTATATTGGAAAGTGTACCGACTTCGCAAGCATCTCACATAGTCTTCAACCAATTCCGGAGGGAGTCAAGGGTGTCGGGATTTGCGAAGGAACGTACTCCGCATTTAGTATGAGGAAATATATAGACGAGGCCTTTACACTGGCATATCAGTTTTTTACCACCGGCACCAGAAAAATTTCAAACAACATTAACAGCAATAATATTGATATTGAGGCCTTAATTGCAAAATATGAGAATGCTTTTATCAAGATGGACTTAAGCGAACTTGTCAAACAGCTGGACAATTTTTATAAAAGCGCTGTTGAAGGCAGGCTGTCAATAAAGCATGCCATGAACATTTTCAATGACTATGTTAAATTCAGTATCAGAAGTCTTGGTGAAGACAGCTATGAGGAATATGTTTTTAACTTTGATGATATATGTTATTTGTTTATAGATATGTATACCATGGTTGAATATATTAAAGATAAAATTACCGGATTTATGGGGACTAATATTAATGTTCTTACAGATGAGGTACGAAATGAATATTTTAAGAAGATCATTAATTACATAAATCAAAACTTTTTCAAGGATATCTCCATCAGAAGTCTGGCCCAGGATTTTGTCATCAATCCAAACTATATAAGTCAGCTTTTCAGAAAAGAGCTGGGAATGACGTTTACCGATTATATTACTAAAATGAGAATGAATTATGCAAAGGAGCTTCTGCAGAAGACAGAATACTCCCAGGGCGAAATAGCCGCAAAATGCGGATATTCGGACTATTTTTACTTTATCAGAGTTTTTAAGAAAACCACCGGAGTAACGCCCGGACAATTCAGACACAAGGAGTAGCGTAAAGCTTTGTGTGCTGTGCCGGTTTTAACTTATCTGCTTACAGTTGTAATAATATTGCAATACTTGAAGACCGCTTCAAAAATGTGCGAGAGGTGGGTATCCATCAATGGAGAGCCTGGTTTGAAGCTGTA
>JAEVZU010000032.1 GCA_023392075.1 Bacillota bacterium
ATTAAAATTAATAAGGGGGAATGATTATGAAGGACTATGCCGTACAAAAACTACGGAATATTTGCCTCTTGGCTCACGGTAATGGAGGTAAAACCACCCTGGCGGAGGCTATGCTGTTTAATACGGGTGTATTGGACAGATTTGGCAAAGTGGCTGAAGGCACAACCACAACAGACTATGATCCTGAGGAGATCAAACGAAAGATATCCGTTAGTACTGCCATGGCTCCATGTGAATGGTTGGACCACAAGATTAATGTGATAGACACTCCCGGTTATTTTGATTTTGTAGGTGAAGTTATGCAGGGTATCCGTGTTGCAGAAGGCGCGGTTATCGTAGTTTCAGCAAAAAGTGGTGTTTCCGTGGGTACGGAAAAGTCATGGGCATATGCAAAAGAGCACAATGCAGCAAAAATATTCTTCATAAACAAGATGGATGAGGAAAATGCCAATTTCACTGCCGCATTGGAAAAAATGACAGGTATATTCGGGAACGGAGTTATTCCTTTCCAGCTTCCAATCTATGAAGCTGATAAATATGTTGGTTATGTGGATATAATCAATATGACTGCGAAAAAGTTCCAGAAGGATAAAGTCGTAGATACTGATATTCCTTCCGATTTAACTGATAAAATCTCAAAAATAAAGGATTCATTAAATGAACTCATCGCCGAAACTGATGAGGCCCTCATGGAGAAGTACTTTGGAGGCGAGGAGTACACCAGGGAAGAGATTCAGAAAGGTATTAAGGCCGGAATTTATGATGGCTCAATATCACCGGTGTTCTGCGGTTCCGCACTTCAAAATATAGGTGTGCAGGAGTTGATGAATGCAATTGTCGAGTATATGCCTTCGCCGGAAAATATCAGTACCAAAGCTGTAAAAGCTGGAACTGACGAGAAGGTTGAAATAAAAGCAAATCCGGCCGGTCCTTTGGCTGCGCTGGTATTCAAGACAATTGCCGATCCCTTTGTAGGAAAAATTTCAATGTTCAGGGTGTATTCGGGGACCTTTAAAGCCGACTCGGCAGTATACAATACTACAACAGAAAAGGTTGAAAAAATTGGTCAAATATTTGTAATGCGCGGTAAAAAACAGCTTCCCACCGACAAACTTATTGCCGGAGATATTGGCGGAGTTGCCAAACTGGCAGCTACAAATACCAATGACACACTGTGTGATCAGTCAAACAAGGTTATGCTGGATAGGATAGTTTTCCCTGAACCTGCACTTTCATTGGCTGTTGAGCCAAAGGCAAAAGGCGATGAGGAAAAAATCAGTTCGGGACTGCACAAGCTGCAGGATGAAGACCCGACCTTCAAGGTATCCACCAACGTAGAAACACATCAGACACTCATATCAGGTGTGGGCGAACAGCACCTGGATGTTATAGTGAGCAAATTGAAGGCAAAGTTCGGGGTCGGGGTCAATCTGGTTGATCCCAAGGTGCCGTACAGAGAAACCATAAAGAAGAAGGTAAAGGTTGAAGGCAAGCACAAGAAGCAATCCGGCGGACATGGACAGTATGGCCATGTCTGGGTTGAATTTGAACATGGAGATAAGGAAGACTTGATATTTGAGGAGAAAATATTCGGAGGTTCAGTACCAAAGTCTTATCATCCTGCCGTTGAAAAAGGCTTGAGAGAAGCTATTGTAAAAGGTGTTCTGGCAGGATATCCGGTAGTTAACCTGAAGGCGACCCTTGTGGATGGCTCGTACCATGATGTTGACTCCTCGGAAATGGCTTTTAAGATTGCAGCAAGGCTTGCGTACAAAAAAGGCCTGCCAATGGCCGGACCTGCACTTCTTGAACCAATTGCCCATGTTGAAGTATACGTACCTGATAATTATATGGGAGACGTTATCGGTGACCTGAACAAGAGACGCGGACGTATACTGGGAATGAATCCCCAGGACAACGGAATGCAGCAGGTTGAAGCCGAGGTGCCTCAATCCGAAATGTTCAAGTATGCCACCGACCTGAGATCAATGACCCAGGGCCGCGGATATTTCAAGCTCTGGTTTGATAGATATGAAGAAGCTCCTGCCATAGTTGCAAACAAAATCATAGAAGAGGCTAAGAAGACCATGGTGGAAGAGGAGGAAGAATAATAATTGGTAAATTGAAAAAAAAGTTGAATTAACCAGGCTGCTGTACATAGAATAAATTATTTTGTGTACAGCAGCTATTTTAGAGTACAGGAATTTATAAGTTTTGGAACGGTGATGAGGCACTTATAATACTGGGTTTGAATTTCCGCTGAAGGGGGGGAGAGCGCCCCCTGGCGGATAAGAAAATTTGCGAAGCAAATTTCTTATTTGCATTCCGGATCAGAAAAAATGGTACAATGGTTATTAGCTGCATATGGAGTAGAACAAGTGATAGAATATTTTTTTTGAAAGGTGATAATCATAACATGGAAATTGATAGCATAATTTTTGATCTGGATGGTACTCTTTGGGATTCTGTAGAAGGAGTTTGCGGTACATGGAAAACTGTACTGAAAAATTATCCGGATATTAGCAAGACAATTACTACTGAGGACATACAGGGCTGTATGGGGCTTTCCACAAGTGAAATAGGGAAAAGGCTGTTCCCGGAACTGGATGAGGAGTTTCGAATGAGGTTAATGAAACAATGCGGTGAAGCTGAGTGTGAATATCTGGCAGAACATGGCGGCGATTTATATCCTGAACTGGAGGAAACACTGAACAAACTATCCCCAAAGTATAAATTATTCATAGTGAGCAATTGTCAGGATGGCTATATCCAATGCTTTTTTAAGGCGCACAAGCTGGAAAAATTCTTTACCGATATTGAGTGTATGGGAGCAACCGGGTTAACCAAGGGAGAAAACAATAAGCTAATTATAAAGAGAAATAATTTGAAAAGTCCGGTTTATGTGGGAGATACCATTGGAGATGCAGAGGCGGCAAAGGCTGCGGGAATTCCATTTATATATGCAAAGTATGGCTTTGGCAGTGTGGAAGGATATGATTATGTTATCCACAGCATTAAAGAAATATTAGATTTAATGCATTGTGCAGGTTAAATTAACCTGTAGTGCTAATTGAAATTTTGTTTTTGCTTTACAGATAGAATTAATCAGAATCAACTGGTACGCGAGTACAACTTCATAAAACAAAATACACAGGTAAAGTATAAATTAAATTAATTAGCACAACGCATTAATTTAATTTGTTTCCAGCTTATAAATTTAATATAAAAAATTAATTTTTATATTATTGACTTCCGGAATGAAAGGTTATAGAATTTATATATAGATGTTAGCGCTAACATGAATGGTTAATTATACAAATTATACAAATTCTAATCCCAATATGTATGTAAAATAATATTACTTAACTTGCAGTATTAATTTTAATGTATTATTATTTTATGATGGATTTTAAAGTTTACGAAAAGGATAATAATTAATGGCTACTATGAAGGATGTGGCTCAGGCGGCCGGAGTATCGCTTATCACTGTCTCGAGAGTAATCAACTCTCCTGAAATCGTGTCGGAGCCAACAAGGCTCAAGGTTGAACAGGCCATGGAAGCACTGGATTTTATGCCGAATTTTGCTGCAAAAGCGCTGGCACAGAACAATACACGGACCATATATCTGTATATACCACAAAATATAGGAATTTCAGACCCTTTTAACATGCATCTCATTGCGGGTGTGGCAGAGGAATTGAGTAATGCAAATTACCTGTTCCTGGTTAAACGCGATCTGGAATTTAACCATAGATGTGACGGTGTAATCGTAATGGGACTGGATTTAAGCGAGGAAAATGCTTTCACCGCAAAAAAAATAAAGGTGCCTTTTGTTCTTTTTGGAAAAAATGATCTGGATATCGACTGTGTCGACGTAGATAACGAAGCTGGTGCGGTGATGATGACAGATAAAATAGTAGCCAATGGACACAAAAGGATTGGTTTTATTATGAGAGATACAAGCCAGCGTTATGCACTTGAACGTCTGGAGGGTTATAAAAAGGCACTTGAAAAGAATAATATCCCCTTTGATGAGAAGCTGGTCAGATATGCTGAAAACTCCGAACAGGAGGGTTATACCAATGCGTACGACCTTATGACCAGGGAAAAACCCACCGCTGTTTTTTGCTGTGTTGACCTTTTGGCTATCGGCGCGTTCAGAGCAGCTGAAAAGCTGAAGCTGAAGATACCGCGGGATATATCTATTGCAGGTTTTGACGGACTTATTTTCGACCTCATCCCAAAAGTACCGCTTACTACCGTAAGGCAGCCTGTTTACGAGACAGGCAGGGCGCTTGCCGCCAGACTTTTGGAAAGGTTGAAAAATCCTGATCTGCCTTATGAAAAGAAATATCTTGAACCTGAAATGAAATGGAGAAAATCCGTAGGACCAAACAGGCACCAAACCGGTTAAACTCTGAATAGCAATATTCATCCGGCTTAATTTTTTTGCGAATAAATGTTAGCGCTAACATGAAAAGCATAAGTAATAGCAAATATAAATTTCAATAAAATTATGATTGGAGAGGCAAACATGAACACTGTAAAAATCATTCAAACAGCTGGAAATACTGACGACAGATTAACTGAAAAGGGCGTATACAACCTTGAAAAAAACAAGTCAACAGGTGTTGTACTAACGATTGACCCGTATAAAAGCTATCAGAAGATAGTGGGCTTCGGAGGCGCATTCACAGAAGCTGCCGCATACACCTTCTACAGGATGAATCCTGCAAAAAGGGACGAAATTATTATGAAATACTTTGATCCGCAGTCAGGTATCGGCTATTCCATAGGAAGGGTCCATATACACAGCTGCGATTTTGCTCTGGAGAACTATACATATGTTGAGGAAAATGACAGGGAACTGAAAACCTTTGACATCTCCCGTGAGGATAAATGGACAATACCTATGATAAAAGAGGCGGTAAAAGCCAGAAAGGGTGATATTAACCTGCTTGCATCTCCATGGAGTCCTCCGGCCTGGATGAAGACCAATAAGGATATGAACCATGGCGGTCAGCTGCTTCCCGAATTCAGAGAAGCCTGGGCCAATTATTTTGTAAAATACATTAAGGCTGCCAGAGCAAAAGGCCTTAATATCAGTGCAATTACCGTGCAAAATGAACCGGCTGCTGTTCAGACCTGGGATTCCTGTATTTACTCTGCTGAAGAGGAAGGTGCTTTTGTAAGGGACTATCTGGGACCAATCCTTGAAAAGGAAGGGTTTGGTGATATAAAGATATACATTTGGGACCATAACAGGGACATTATAGTTGAAAGAGCAGCAGGTGCACTGTCTGATCCTGAGACTGCAAAGTATGTATACGGTGTGGCAAATCACTGGTATGTATCTGAAGCTTTTGAAAATTTATCAAAAGTACATGAATTATATCCAGACAAGCATATCCTGTTCTCCGAAGGCTGCCAGGAGGGGGGAGTGCACCTTGGTTCATGGATAACAGGTGAGAGATACGGCAGAAATATGATAGGTGACTTTAACAACTGGCAGGAGGGCTGGTTGGACTGGAACCTGATTCTTGATGAAAACGGCGGGCCGAATCATGTGGGGAACTTCTGTGATGCTCCCGTAATAGCAGACACTGCTACCCAGGAGATACATTACAACAGCTCCTATTACTATATCGGACAATTCAGCAAATTTGTCAGGCCCGGAGCTTTGAGAATAGATGTTTCAGCCGACGTAGAGTCAGCTGTTCAGCATGTGGCATTCAAGAATGAAGACGGTTCTGTTGTACTTATTGTTATGAATGAATCGGATAATGTGCAGAATCTTAATGCAAAACTAGGAGACGAATACGTTTGGCATGCACTGCCTGCACATTCAATAGCAACACTGATATTTTAATAAATAAGTTATCCATCTCCAATCCGCTGAACAGGTTCTCCCCAGAACTATGAGCGGATTGGAGGCTGGTTTTAAAGACTTTGCTGATGCTCGTTTTCCAAACTAACCTGTGAATTTAATATAATGTGGAGGTTTAGCTATGGCACATGGCGGCAATGGGGCTATTGATCTGAACAACGACAGACTTTCAGTCCGGATTTCATATCCGGGAGAGGTGTACAGAGGCTCCCGTTTTGATTGGAATGGCTTTATCACGCAGGTCACACTTGATAGCAGATATACTTTCTGTGTCCCGGAATCCTTGATTCCCGGTACGGGCTCGGATGGACAGGGATTTTGCGGAGAATTCGGAATTGAAGAAGCCATAGGGTATAACGAAACTTACATTAACAATTATTTTATAAAAATAGGCATTGGAAACTTAAAAAAAATTGATAACAAACCATATGATTTTTTCAGGAGTTACCCTGTTATTCCGCTTGCAAGCAGTGTAACTTCAAATAACGGCAGGGTGTGCTTTAATGCGAAATCCGGCAGTAACGACGGATATTCCTATACATACAATAAGGACATAAAAATCGACCAAAATTTTCTGATCATTTCTTATATGCTGAAAAATACCGGCACAAAAAAATTTGAAACTACCGAGTACTGTCACAATTTTGTGGGAATAAACAATGAATTTGTGTCGGACGGTTATGAATTAAAAATTCCCGGACAAATAAGCCCCGAAAAGACTGTAGGGGACATAGTACTGAGGGATGGTGTTATAACCTGGCCTTCAAACGGATTGAAGCAGGAATTCTATTGTATTCTCAAAGACTATAACTCTGAATCTATGCGTTATAAAAATACTCCGGGATATTCCTGGGAACTTTTTAACCGCAATATCGGTGCCGGCCTTCGTGAAGCAGTGGATTTCAAGGTTGAAAAATTTGCATTATGGGGCAGTAAGCATGTAATTAGCCCGGAAACCTTCATAAAGCTGGAACTTGCTCCGGGACAGACAGCAATGTGGACTCGGAGATATGAATTCTTTTACTAAATTTTGAACAGGATGGGATAAATAATGGCTAAAGGCTGGAAATTTATTGACAGGAAGGGAACCTTTGAGCTGGAAGCTCCCCAAAAAAGCAGTTTCCTCTACTTTCCGCTTGCTAACGAAGCGGGAATAATGTCTTCTGTTACACCTACGCTCAATGGTGATATAAAAACCGGGCAAAACACTTTTTTCAATCTTCCTGTATCCTCGGAGGATTTGCATAACATAAAATCAAACCGTAATTTCTGGATACACATTGAAGGCAGCGGTGCCTGGTCTGCAACGGGTGCATCGTCAATACAAAATGCCCGGTTATTTGATAAGGATGCGGAGGAAAAGGCTGCACTTCAGGCGGGTTTTCTGTGGCATAAGGTTATCCGTGAGAACGGCAGGCTGGGTGTTAAATCCGAAATAACCAGTTTTGTTCCTGCCAATCAGCATAAGGTTGAATTAATGCGGGTCACAATTACCAATATCGGTGACAGGACTTTAAAATTTACACCAACCGCAGCTGTTCCAATATACGGACGTTCCGCGGAAAGTGTGAGGGACCACCGCAATGTGACCAGCCTTCTTCACAGGGTTTATGTTGTCAGGGAGGGAATAGAGCTCCAGCCTGCCATGACCTTTGATGAGCGGGGGCATAAAGTAAATAAGATATCATACAACGTTTATGGAATAGATGAGAACGGAAACTTTCCGCTGGGTGCATTTCCCCTTGCGGAGGAATATATCGGAGAAGGCGGATGCTTTGAATGGCCTGAAACAGTGGTTTCCAACAAGAGGAATTACTGCATGGAGGGTCATACTGTTGACGGATACGAGGCGGTTGGTGCCTTAAGATTCAAGGACTGTGAACTTGCACCCGGAGACAGCAAAACATATATAATTGCAATGTCCGTAACTGAAGACAGAACTTCCGAGAAAGCAGGCATCCTGGAATACGTTAATGCGGGCGGCTTTGAAAAGCTCCTCCAAAAGACATGGGAGTATTGGGAGGAGAAGCTGGGAAAAATAAGCTTTAAAAGCCGGGATGAGCAGTTTGATGCCTGGATGAAATGGGTGTCACTTCAGCCAATTCTGCGGAGAATTTACGGCTGCTCTTTCATGCCCCATCACGATTACGGAAAGGGGGGGCGCGGCTGGAGAGATCTGTGGCAGGATTGTCTGGCTTTACTGCTGATGGAAACCGATGCCGTAAGAAACCAGCTTCTAAACAATTTTGGAGGGGTGCGCCTTGACGGAACAAATGCAACTATTATCGGCAAAGGTCCCGGTGAGTTTCTTGCAGACAGAAATAACATCAGCAGAGTGTGGTCGGATCACGGAGTATGGCCTTTCTTTACAACTCTTCTTTACCTGAACCAGAGCGGAGATTTTGATTTTCTCTTTGAAAAGCAGACATATTTTAAAGACAGACTTGTTATGAGATCTTCAAATATCGATAAGGAGTGGACTCCCCGGTATGGCAGCAAGCAGAAGTGTGAAGATGAAAATATTTATACCGGCACTATCCTTGAACATATTTTGATACAGAACCTGGCCGCCTTCTTCAACTCGGGAGAACACAACAATATACGCCTTGAAAATGCCGACTGGAATGATGCCTTTGACATGGCGGCCCAGAAAGGTGAAACTGTTGCATTTACGGCTTTTTACGCCGGCAATCTGGCAGAATTGAGCAAACTGCTGCTCAAGATAAAGGAGATAAAGGGAATTGACAAGCTGGAGGTTGCAGCTGAAATGGCGGTGCTTTTTGATACTTTGGCCGATGGTATGGACTATGACGATCCAAAAGCTAAAAACAAACTGCTGAAACAATATTATGAAACGTGTGTCCACAACATCAGCGGTAAAAAAATCAGTCTTGATATACTGGAGGTGTCAGAGGACTTAAAGACCAAAGGACAATGGCTTGCAAAGCATATTTCGGAAAACGAACAGGTCAGGTCGGACGAAGGATACCAATGGTTTAACGGTTATTATGACAATGCAGGCCTGCAGGTTGAGGGGCAAAAGGCGTCAGGAGCGAAAATGACGCTTACCGGTCAGGTTTTTCCCATAATGATGGGTGTGGCCTCAACAGAGCAGGTAAACAATGCCGTAAAGGCGGTCAACCGCTATTTGTACGACAGCAGCCTTGGCAGTTACAGGCTGAACAATAATTTTAACGAGCTTAAACTTGACCTTGGAAGATGCTTTGGCTTTGCATTCGGCCACAAGGAGAACGGTGCTGTCTTCAGTCATATGGCCGTAATGTATTCCTTTGCACTATACAAACAGGGCTTTGTTGACGAAGGATATGAGGTGCTGAAGTCACTTTACAATATAAGCGCGGATTTTGACAAAGCCAGGATATATCCGGGGATTCCCGAGTATATCAATGAGAGGGGAAGGGGAATGTATCATTACCTCACCGGTTCGGCAAGCTGGCTTATGCTTCTCCTGCTTACCGAAGTGTACGGTATCCGCGGAGCTTCGGGAAATCTTCTGATCCAGCCAAAGCTGAAAAAGGAGCAGTTCGATAAAACGGGAGCTGCCGGAGCAAGAACTGTTTTTGCCGGCCGGGCGATTAAGCTTGTTTACAACAACAGCCGGCACCTGGATTTTGGGCAGTACAGGATTACGAATATCACCGCTGACGGCGGCAAAATCAACTGCTGCGTGGCTGACGGGGCTGTAGTAATTGACAGAGGCGACATTTTGGAACTTGACCTGCATATTGAACATACTATTGAAGTTGAGCTTGCATAAAATTTGTTTATAGGATGCACTATGTTTTGGCAACTATTTGTAAGCATGCAATTAGTGACCTGTAACATCTAAATCCATACATTTTCGGTGGTTAATTTTCCGGGACATCGTTGTATCAGCAGCTGGAATAAAGCGATTATTCCGCCTTGTCCTGAGAAGATTTTCTCCGCCGGACAGTACACGTTTTAGATGTTGCAGACCACTATACGGTGCATGCCGGTGGGGGGATAAGCATGAAACCTGATTATTTATTTAATGATAAGAATGAATTTATTATAGAGAACTATGATAAGGCAAAGACCTTTGCCAGCTTTCTGCCCGGCATGGCCGGGACTGACGGAATTCCCATGTGGGCATTTTATGTCAACAGAGGACAGGTGCTGGGGAGTTTTGGAGTCAAGGACAGAGACAGTACCATAATGGAGTTTTTTCCTGCTCATACCATGTATCAAAACGTTGAAAGAAAAGGCTTTCGTACCTTTATTAAACTCAACGGAAAGATTCATGAAATCTTTTCATCCATATCCGAAGATCATTATAACCGTAAACTGGTTATTGAAAAAAATTCAGTGAAAATCGTTGAAGAAAACCGGACACTTGGATTAAGGATTACCGTAACTTATTTTACAATGCCCGGAGAAAGCTATGCAGCCATAGTCAGAAAGGTGTGTATCGAAAGCCTTGACGGCGCGGACAGGGAGATTGAGGTGTTGGACGGCATGCCGCAGCTTTTGCCTGTAGGTGCCACAAATGCCGGTTATCAGGAAATGGCAAACCTCATGAAATCCTGGTACGAGGTATATAATACCGAAAACAGAATAGCTTATTACAAGGTAAGGGCCTCAACCGCCGATACCGTTGAGGTAAGTGAGTATGAAGAAGGGAATTTCTATCTCTCCTTTTCTTCGGAAAGCCAGGGACTTCTGACACCGATTTATGATATGGACTTGGTTTTCGGATATAACAGTTCCTTATCCAAACCCGACGGGTGGGACTGTTCCATTGAGGAACTGCTGAGCCGGAAGCAGATAGCGCAAAACAAAGTTTCAGGCGGTTTTACCGGAGTAAAGACAACGGTTAATAAGGCGTTCACTCTATGTACTGTGATAGGGCACATATCAAGTATGGCCATGATAAACGCAAGGAAAGACGAGTTCGGCCTAGAGTTTATAGATCGCAAGGAGAGACAGGCCGCAGAATTGGTGGAAAAGCTGGTGAGTGATACATATACAAAAACATCGGCCCGTCTTTTTGACAAATACATTGACCAGTGTTACCTTGACAATCTGCTCAGAGGGGGATATCCCCTGATTTTTAAGGCAGGCGGCAGGAATCATGTGTATCACGTTTTTTCCAGAAAACACGGAGATCTGGAACGTGAGTACAATTTCTTTTCGCTTGAACCTGCTTTATATTCCCAGGGTAACGGAAATTTCAGGGATGTAAGCCAGAACAGAAGGAATGATGTGCTTGTAAAGCCCGAGGTAAAGGATTTTAATGTAAAACACTTTATGAATCTGATACAGGCAGACGGCTACAATCCTCTGTCGGTAAAGGGCTGTACCTTCACCCTGAATGAAGATCACTGGAGCGGGATTGAGGGATTGATCGTCAGTCACAGGTCTGAAATAAGAAAGCTGGTGACTGGAAAATATACTCCAGGCAAGCTGATAACTTATATTGTTGAACACAATACCGGGCTTACAGTATCAAAAGAAGAGTTCCTGGAAAAGGTGCTTGAGAAGTCCCGTCAGAATTTTGAGGCCGAATTCGGAGAAGGTTACTGGAGTGACCATTGGACTTATAATATGGATTTGGTTGAAACTTTTCTGACGATCTATCCCGATATGAAGGAAAGCTTTGTATTTGCAGAAAATGAGTACTGTTTTTATAAAAGTCCTGTATTTGTGCTGCCAAGGGCTGACAAATATGTGCTGGCAAACGGCAATGTCAGACAATACGGGGCTGTTCTGGAGGAAAAGGAAACCCTGCACGAGGGAGCTGAAGGCTGCTGGCTGAGGACGAAGCAGGGTCAAGGCGAGGTTTATTATACAAATTTATATGTAAAGCTTCTGGCATTGGCGCTTATAAAGTTTGTAAGTCTGGATCCGGAGGGAATGGGTGTTGAGATAGAAGCAGGAAAACCGGGCTGGAATGATGCATTAAACGGCTTATCAGGATTGTTTGGCTCAAGTATGTGTGAAACAGCTGAACTGCTGAGAATAGTGGACTTCATTATTGATTGCAGTAAGGAATACCATAAAAAAGTCAGCCTGCCGGAAGAAATCAGTACTTTGATGTACGCTGCGGACCGCCTTTTGACAGACAACCTTGCAGCCCGGCTGAATGACTTTGAATACTGGGATGGAACAGCAGCTGCAAAAGAAAAGTACAGAAGCGGAATCCGCATGGGGATAACCGGAAAAGAGGTTGAGGCAGACACCGGGGACATACTGAAAATATTTAACGGGTTCAGAGGCAAACTTCAGAAGGCAATGGATAAGTCCTTGACTTATGGAGACGGAATCTACCCGACTTACTTTACCTATAAGGCCGCAAAATATGAGATGGCCGACGGCAAAAAGAATCCTGTCAACGGATATAGAAATGTTACCGTTGCCGAATTTGAGTGCTGTCCCCTTCCGCTATTCCTCGAAGGGCCGGCACGTATTTTAAAGTCCATCGGGGTAAGGGACAAGGCGCTTGAATTATACAATGCAATACGGTCCAGTGATATTTTTGACGCTAAACTTGAGATGTATAAAACATCGGTTTCCCTGGAGGGAAGCAGCGCAGAAATTGGCCGGCTGAGGGCATTTACGCCCGGATGGCTGGAAAGGGAGGCTATATTTCTCCATATGGAATACAAGTATCTGTATGCAATGCTGCAAGCAGGCCTGTACCAGCAGTTCTTCAACGATATCCGTACCATGCTCGTTCCGTTTATGAAGCCAGAGGTATATGGCAGAAGTACATTGGAGAATTCCTCTTTTATAGCCAGCTCTGTGAATCCGGATGAAAGTGTTCACGGAAGAGGTTTTGTTGCCAGAATGAGCGGTTCCACGGCTGAAATGCTGAGTATGTGGTTTCTGATGATGGCGGGCAGGGAGGTGTTCACCTTTAAGAGCGGTGAACTAAGGCTGGTATTGAGGCCAGTTCTGCCTGGCTGGATGTTTGATGCAGATGGAAGGGTCAGCTTTAAGTTCCTGGGCAGTATTATTGTTAACTATATTAATCCGGAAAGAAAAAATACATATGGAAAGGACTCTGTAAAGCCTGAAAAATATGTATTGACCTATATGGATAAAACAAAGAGGGAAATAGCGGGAGAAATAATTGAAGGCCGGGTGGCCGAGGATATACGCAATAAAAAGGTGGATAATATCGATGTCTGCCTGAAGTAATCAAGTGGTTTTACAGGTTTAGGATGTATTGTGAGAATTATGTTAACGCTTGAATCGGTAACATTTTCTAGTATATAATGGAAGTGAAATGCTGCTGATCAGAACTAATAATCTGTTATCCTGGAGGGAATTGCATTGGCTAAAGCATTATTGGTTGATGACGAAAAGTATATCAGGAATGGAATAAGGGCTATAATATCCAGATCCGATTCCATATTCACGGAAATTGACGAATGTGTTAATGGTATCGAGGCTTTAAAAAAGTTATCCGAAAATAGATATGATCTTGTTATTACCGACCTGATTATGCCTCAAATTGATGGGATAGAGCTTGTCTCAAGAATTGATGGAATGGAATACAAGCCATATACGGTAGTATTAAGCGGATATGATGATTTCAAATATGCACAGAAGGCTATTAAATATGGTGTAAAGGCATACCTCCTTAAACCTGTGGACAGAAATGAACTTTTAAATATTGTAAAAAAAGCTGAAGAAGAGTACATAAAGAGACAAAACACTGATGTTACAATGAATATAGGCGATAAAGCAGAATTTTTTTCAAATCAGTTCAAACTTATGCTGTTAAGTGATAATACCACCAGGGAAGAAGAGGAAAAACTGTTGCAAACCTGTGGTATGGACTTTGAGAGTGAGGCTTACCGTGTAGTAACGGTTAATTCCTGCGAGGCATATGAAGCCGAGGATAAGCTTGAAAACAACATGTCTTTGGCGGCAAATCTTAAGAACTGTTTGAATGAAACCTGCACCTTCGGATTTTATTTTCTGGATAATAAGGATAATGCAGTCCTCATACTAAACGCCAGGACAGATATAAAGAATTTGCTTGAAGCGGTTGACCGTATGTTTGGCACCAGGTGTACGGCCGGAGTAGGGGGCACCTTTAAAAATGTTTCTGAAATGCGCCGATCTTACAATCAGTCTGACTATGCTTTGAAATACAAACTTTTGGTGCCTGACAGTTCGGTAATATATTATAGCGGAATAGCTGAACCGGACAGCAATTTTGTCATGCCTGTAAGACTGGTAAAGAATCTTACAGGCATGCTGGACACCGAACGCAAGGATGAGTTGGGCAAAGTAATAAATCAGATTTTTGACGACAATGCCGTAAAGAAATATCATCTGGAATATCTGGAAAAGCTGTCGGCCTGTTTGAAAATAGAGATAATCGGGTACCTCTCGGAACATATACCTCATAAAATAGAATTTATCAAAGATCAGGAAGACAGCTTTAAAAGCATATTTGAATTTCATAATATTAATGATTTTGTAAGATACATAAAGAAATTCGTGTTAAGTATCAACGAAGTGTTATTACAGTTCAAGAGTATATGCAATACCGACAAGACCATTGAAATGGCGGTTAAATATGTCCAGGACAATTACCGGACTGATCTGACCATGGCAGAGGTCGCCAATCATATCAGTCTTAATTACTCCTATTTTTCCATACTTTTCAAGGAGAAGACAGGTATGAACTTTGTCGATTATCTGAGGAAGGTCAGAATTGAAAAAGCCAAGGAATTATTGCAGAATTCCATATATAAAATATATGAAGTATCAGAGATGGTAGGATATAACAATACAAAACATTTTACCACTACTTTTCGTGCACTCACAGGAATATCTCCAAAGGAATATAGAGAAAAGCTGTATATTAACTAACTGCCGTTGCGGGGGTAGCCATGAGAGCGAAAAAGTTGCTTATTTCATTATTTATGTTCTTCAGCGGATTAAAACTTGCCCATAAACTCATGATAATCTATTCGGTAGTTATCGGTATAACTATAATTGTCTTTGCCGGTCAGCTTATAAATGAGACCAATAAATCTACAGAACTGGATCTTATAAGAGATTCCAGGGAGTTGTTAAAAGAAACGAAATACAGTATTGAAAGGGAAGTTGATACCTGCTACAGGATTATCAGTGCCATATCCAGTGATTACGATACCATGGCCTACATAAAAGGCTGGGACAGGGAGGATCAATCCGAAGTTGTAGATTTTAGCATGGATTTGACAAAAAGGATATTACTGATAAGAAATCTGAGTCCTGATATATATCAAATAAGGATTTATGTCAGTAATCCTGAATTTCCTGAAATAGGCTCAATCATTTACAGCGACTCACGTCTTAAAAATAAAAATACAATAGTAAAAGAGACAATGAAATACACACGCGGATACTGGCAGTTTGACCATCCCGAGGTAAACTTTAATCCCGGCACTCTTGAAAGGAAAAACGTAGTGTCTCTTTTTGTTCCGTTAAGATACTCCAATTACAAGGAATTGGGGTTTATTGAAACTTCAATGTATACCGATACTTTTTTCAGACATATGTTCTCACAGTCGGAAAATAAGAATTTGATCGCGTTTGTTGTAGATTACAGAGGTAATGTTATTTATGACAGTAAAAGTGCTTTTGCCAAAAAGTATAACCTGGACAGCAACGGCCTGATGGAGCTGTATAAAGGCCATGACCTGAAGAGTAAAAACACGGAAATACATATCAGCAAGGGCAGTGTACCCATGACTCTGATATCTGATTATATAGAAACCCTGGACGCCACAATATGCTATGTAGTAACAAATGACACAATCAGAAAAAATCTGAATAATGCCAGAACCCTTATTATTGCTGAAAGTATTCTGGCTATGATTTTAATGAGTGTCATAATCTACATTCTGACAAACCTTCTTCTGGTGAAAATAAAGCAGATAATTGCTTCAATGCGCAAAGTCGAGGACGGAAAACTCGATGTCCGCGTAAATGTTTCCGGCCAGGATGAAATGAGTGAACTGGCTTTTCATTTCAACAGAATGATCTCCAAAATCGGAGATTTGATATCTGAGGTGGTAAAGAAGCAGGAAGCTAAGAAAAATGCCGAAATACACGCACTGTTCACGCAGATCAATTCACATTTCATAATCAATACCCTTCAGAATATCAGTATGATGGCTGAAATAGACAGCAGATATGAACTGGCAGATGCCATAAATTCTCTTGGAAAGCTGCTGCGTTACAGCATGAAATGGACAAAGGAATATGTAAGACTCAAGGAGGAAATAGAATATATCGGAAATTATATACTTCTGATGAATATAAGGTATGACTATGAAATAAAGCTGAACATTCAGGTACCTCCGGAACTTATGGAATATGAGGTGCTGAAAATGATGCTTCAGCCGGCAGTTGAAAATGCAATATATTATGGTATCGAACCACTTGGACAAAATGGTGAAATAACTATACGGGGATATTCCGATGAAGAAAATACTTTAATAGAAATAATAGACAACGGTATCGGTATGGAGGGAGAGACGCTTGAAAAAGTAAGGCAGACTCTGGCTTCAGATACTCTCGTCGACATGCGTCCGGAGAAAAAAGGGAACGGAATAGGACTTAAAAATGTAAATGAAAGAATCAGGTTGTTTTATGGAAACAAATATGGCATAGAAATAACAAGTATTAAGGGCTCATTTACAAAGCTAACAATCAGATTGCCGGGATTGGCACAAAATTAAACATTTAAAGTTGTACCAGGGTGTTATTGTTATAGTAGGAATCAACAAATACCGGTGAAAAAGGTACAGCCATTTTGTATAAAACAACCAAAAAAATCGAACCAAATCTAAAACCACTTACCTGTTTATATTCTTATGCCTACACTATAATAAAATTACAAAGTCAAATACTATCGACTTTATGATCGTTTGCCACACAAATACTGTTCATTTACCGTACTAATACTCTCAATAACTGAGGAAGGTGTGTGTTTATTTTGTCCAATTTGCCTGTCACACAAAAAAGAAACCTGGGAACAAAGAAAACAGGTGTTTTCGGTCTGATCTCCAAAATGTGGGCGCAAAGAGATTTACAGGCCATGGCTATACCCGGCGTAATATGGATGATAATCTTTAATTTTATTCCAATGTATTTTATAATTATTGCATTTATGCGGTACAATGTTGCAAAAGGGGTTTTAAATTCCAAATGGGTAGGATTTAATAATTTTACCGAGTTCTTTGCAGATGACCGTTTCTGGTTGGTTATGAAGGATACCTTCGGGTTGAATATTTTAAGATTGATTATTGGATTTCCGATACCAATAATATTTGCCATCCTGTTGAATGAACTGATATCTTCCAGGTTCAAAAGATTTGTTCAGACAGTTTCATATCTTCCTCACTTTTTATCATGGATAATTGTCGGCGGCATAATGTACAACTGGTTATCGGATTCGGGTCTGATAACTACACTTTTAGTCCATGTGGGATTATTAAAGGAGCCGATACATCTTATCGGAACGCCGCAGTACTTCTGGGGAATACTGATAACCTCCGAGACATGGAAGGAAATCGGCTGGAATGCAATTATTTACATAGCGGCCATATCAAGCATCGATCCAAGCCTGTTTGAAGCAGCGGTTATTGATGGTGCCGGAAGATTACGAAGGGTATGGAATGTTATTCTGCCTTCAATAAAAGGAACTATAGCAGTTCTGCTTGTATTAAATATAGGAAACCTTTTAGGATCCAATTTTGAACAGTTGTTTGTCTTCTATAAGCCTGTCTTATACGATGTTATAGATGTTATCGATATTTATGCCTATCGTCTTGGTATAGAAAACGGCAGACTATCATATGCAACAGCAGTAGGTTTATTCAGATCGGTATTTGCATTTATCCTTTTATATACTGCAAATAATGCATCAAAGAAACTTACAGACACATCTTTGGTTTAACAGGGGGGATACAATATGAATAACAAGATGAAAACGTCCATCGGATCTAAAGTATTTGACACAATAAATATATTATTTATGTTATTGGTTTGTTTCTGTGCACTGTATCCCATCTGGTATGTTTTGATACATTCGTTGAATAACGGGTTTGATTCGGCTCAGGGAGGACTTTACTGGTGGCCGCGCAAGTTTACATGGGATAATTACAAGGAAGTTTTCAGAAATAATGAAATTATTACCGCCTTTTTCATTACCATTGCCAGAACTCTGATAGGAACAGCTACGCATGTATTTTTTACGGCAATGGTGGCATATTCATTCCTGAAAAAGGAACTGATCGGAAGAAAAGTATATATGAATATGGGGCTTGTAACAATGTTTTTCTCAGGTGGACTTATTCCTACCTTTATAGTTATAAAGACTCTTGGCATGTTTGACAATTTTATAGTATATATAATTCCTGTAATGTTCAGCTTTTTTGACCTGATAATTTTTCAGGCCTTCTTCAGAACCATTCCTGAAGCATTGGAGGAATCGGCAAAAATAGACGGAGCAAATTACTTTACTATTTTTACCAGAGTAATTCTTCCGCTGTCAAAAGCCGTTATAGCAACAATCATTTTATTTAACGGGGTATTTAACTGGAACGATTATTTCATGGGAATCATATATACAAACAAGCAGTCTCTTCATCCCATACAAACCTATCTGTACAAGATAATTATGACTTCCGATTCTGCCAAGACATCACTTATGGCAGGCTCGGTAAGTCAGACAAACTTTACCTCGACGTCGCTTCAAATGGCTACAATGATTATCACTACTATTCCGATTGTCTGTGTATATCCTTTCCTGCAAAAGCACTTTGTAAAGGGTATGCTGATAGGCTCCGTCAAAGAATAGTTAATCTTTAATTTTCTACCGGTTATAAATGTTTAAGCGCTGCTTAAGCATTATATAAAACATATATTTAACAGGAGGGAATAATATGAAAAAGATTAAAATTGCTAAGTTGCTGTGCCTTGTATTGGCATTGACTATGGCAGTTACATTGCTGGCAGCATGCGGAGGCAGCGAACCTGCAGGCAGTAGCCAAGCCACAAAGGCTCCGGATACGGCAGCGGTATCTTCCGGTGCTGCTGAGAGCACAGCAGCAGCAGTCGAAGAACCAGGCTGGAAAAAGGATACTTCACCGATGCAATTGGATTGGTATGTCAATGAAACCTGGTTTGACAATCCTAAAGGAAATCTTGCTCATGAACTTATAAAGGAGCAGACAGGTATTGATATCAATTTCATAGTTCCTGTTGGAAACGCAGGACAGAAATTGAATACCATGATAGCATCAAATTCACTGCCTGACATGGTAACACTGGGATGGTATGAACAGCAGGTTCCACAGTTATCCACCGACGCATATGCATACCCGTTGAATGAACTTGCAGACAAATACGATCCGTATTTCTGGAAGGTTGCGGCTCCGGATATCGTTAACTGGTATAAGGACAAGGACGGAAAGCTTTTCGGATATCCCTGCAACGGCAATACGCCTGATGATAATACAAAATATAATGTAATTTCAAATAGATCCTTCCTGGTCAGAAAGGATATCTATGAAGCAATAGGCAAGCCGGATATGAGAACTCCGGATGGATTCCTCAATGCACTTAAGGCTGCTAAAGAGAAGTTCCCGAAGGTTGACAACGGTCAAGCTTTGATACCGTTCAGCGGAACTTTCTTTACATCAATAGGTAACAATTCCTATGAAGATATGCTTCTTGAATATCTTGCCATTCCCAGAGAGATAGATGGGAAGTTCTATGATACCAGATGCGGTAATCCTCATCCTGATTACGTCAACTGGCTTAAAACATTCAGAAAAGCACATGAAACAGGTATGATGCCAACAGATGTATTTGTCGATGACAGAACAAAAATCGAAGAAAAAATCCAACAGGGCAGATACTTTGCACTGTTCTATCAGTGGAAGGACGCTATGATACCTCTGGGACAGCTGTATACCAACAAGCCTGAGGAAACTTATATTTCAGTTGACGGGCCTGCAAACAGCAAACTGGATCCTCCCATGCTCAGCACAACCGGTTATTCAGGCTGGGAGCTCACTATGATTACAAAGAATTGCAAGAATCCGGACAGAGCTATCAAGTTTATGTCATGGGGCATGAGTGAAGACGGACAGAAGGCTCTTTACCTTGGGAGAGAAGGCGAGACTTATGATATGGTTGACAATAAGCCTGTTATAAAGCCTGAAATAAACACCATGAAAAACTCTGACATGGCTACTTTCAAAAAGAAGTACAACACCTACGGAGAAATCTGGATGTTCAATTCTTCAATGATGAATCTATGGGAACCGGATCCTGGCCAACCATTCAACCAGTTCCGTGAATGGGCAAAAGGAAAAAGCTCACACTATGGTGTATATGATAACAACAGGCCTGTTGCAGACAGTGATGAAGGAGAAATCCTTGCAAAGGCGGAAAATAAATGGGGAGAAATCCTTCCTAAGCTGTTGATGGCTAAGTCGGATGAAGAATTCGACAAACTCTGGAAAGACTATGAAGACTATAAGACTTCAATAGATTACCAGAAGGCTCTTGACTATCAGAGAACAAAAGTTGCTGAGAACAAAGCAAAAGTCGGTGCAAAATAAAATCAATCCAAACCAATAGTTTCGGTTAAAAATGAGCTTGCAAAAATTTTTTGCAAGCTCATTTTTTCATTGTATCAGGTAATCATTTCATTTTGCCAATTGACCTTTACATCGTATATTAGTCATTTTAAGAGGGATTATAACTATATCATCAGAAAGAATTTTTAAATAGGATTAATTATATTAATAGCTATATTAACTGTGGGAGGTAATTATGAGATATTATAAGGTAAGCAGAGATAATCCCGATGTAAAAACTGTTGTAAATATGGAAAATCCAGCAGAGGTCAACACCTCATACCCTGAATTTGTACCCTCTAACTGGGAATGGAAATTGCCACAGGATCAGGTCAAAATTGCAAACAGGCTGAATGAGATTACCAATCCCGATAAGAATAAACAATAAAATGGACACAGGTCTATCTTTATCCGGAAAAAATATAAAAAAGGATTGCAAGCGATTAAAAAATATAATATACTTTAGTTAAGGTCAAAGATAGTCAAAATCAACTTTAGTTATTGGAGGTGATGCTGTGGCAAGCTTAAGTGATATTATAGAAACTTTTATAAAACAGATGATTTCAGATACCAATGGAGCTATTGAGATACAGAGGAACGAACTGGCAAATCAATTTAATTGTGTGCCTTCGCAGATTAATTATGTAATATCCACAAGATTTACTACAGACAGGGGCTATTATGTTGAAAGCAGAAGAGGCGGCGGCGGTCATGTGAGGATTAAGAGAATTAACATCACAAGACCGGGCAACTATCTGATGCATATTGTCTCTTCAATGGGAACCAGTATTTCTCAGCAATCGGCTGAAGTTTTCATAAATAATTTTATTGATTATGATGTGATCAGTGAAAGAGAAGGTTACATTATGAAGGCTGCTGTCAGTGATAAAATAATTGGTGTTATTTCAATGCCTGATAGAGATATTATCAGGGCAACGCTGCTTAAGAACATGATTCTTAGTTTATTAGTATAAAGTGTAGAGGTGATTATTATGCTCTGTCAAAATTGCCAGCAGAAACCTGCAAATGTGCATTTTACCCAAATAATGAACAATTCAAAGGTAGATATTTACCTTTGTGAACAATGTGCAAATGAAATAAGCCATGCCGAATTTGTTTCTCCCTTTGGGTTTAACGATCTTATCAATGGTTTGTTCAGTACTCAGCTAAAGCAGGAAGCACCTGAGACACTTAAATGTAAAAACTGCGGAATGGAATATGAAGAGTTTCTTAAAAGCTCAAGAGTAGGCTGCGCACAATGTTATCAGGCTTTTCAGTCCAAACTGGATCCCATCATAAAGAGGCTTCACGGAAATGCGGAGCATCATGGAAAAGTGCCTGTAAGGGTCAGCAGCAAGGTAAGTGTTCCTGACGAAATAGAGAAACTGAAACAGCTGCTTAATCAATCGGTTCTAGGAGAGGAATATGAGGAGGCTGCTAAAATCCGTGACAGAATACGTGCTCTGGAGGTGGGAGAATGAACGGATTGCCTTTAGAAAAAGGTCCTGAACTTGATGTTGCTGTTTCCAGCAGGATAAGACTTGCAAGAAATTTTGCAGATATACCCTTTTCCGCAAAAATGACCGCAAAGCATCAGGCTGCTCTTATAAAAAGAATGCAGGGCATTATTTCAGAATATTCAAATTACGGAAAACTAATGTATGCTGATATGACTTCAATGCATCCAGTTGACAGGGTAGCTTTGATGGAAAGGCATCTAATAAGCCCTGAGCTGGCAGAGTCCAAGGGAAACAGCGGAGCTTTCATAAATGAAAACGAAAATGTCAGCATCATGGTAAATGAAGAGGATCACATCAGGATTCAGGCGATTTTTTCGGGGATACTGCTGGAAAAGGCATACAGGGTATGTGATGAAATTGATTCAATTATTGCAGAACAGACCGATTACGCCTTTGATAATAAATATGGCTATCTTACAAGCTGTCCGACAAATATCGGCTCCGGAATGAGAGCTTCGGTTATGCTTCATTTGCCGGCTCTGATGATGTCGGGTTTTATGAAATCCATTCTGGAGAGCTGCACAAAGCTGGGTGTGGCGGTACGCGGGATCTATGGCGAGAACAGTGATGCCGTTGGGGATATGTTTCAGGTTTCCAATCAGATTACTCTGGGCCGCAAAGATGATGAAACCATAACTGCCATAGATGCCATTTGCAAGCAGATTATCGACAGGGAAAAAGCTTTGAGATTTCAACTGTATAAGCAGAATATATATAAATTTGAGGATAGGATTTTCAGATCTTACGGGCTTCTGGGAAATGCAAGGATTCTTTCCACACAGGAGTGCTTTAAATTACTCTCTGATGTTAGACTTGGCGTAAGTATGGGAATAATAAAGGATATTAATATATTGACATTGAATGAAATACTGGTGCTTTCACAGCCTGCCACTCTCCAGAAAATTGCCGGAAAGCAGTTGAACCAGGAGGAGAGAGATGTAAAGAGGGCTGAGCTTATTAGAATAAAAATGCAAAAAACCGAAAATAGTTAATTACTATAGTTGTAGATGCGGCTGAAGGGAGGATATTATGTATCAAAGATTTACTGAAAAAGCAGAAAGAGCAATTTCGTTTTCACAGCAAAGCGCTGTTGAACTGGGACATAACTATGTCGGAACGGAACATATACTGTTAGGTCTCGTAAAAGAAGGAACCGGCGTAGCTGCCAGGGTTCTTCAGGTACAGGGAATAACAGAAGAAAAAATTTTAAAGGAAATAGACGAACTGATTGGAAGAGGGGAAACTGCCGGTGAAACACCCGTAGGATTTACTCCAAGAACAAAACGTGTATTGGAACTTGCTTTTAAAGAGGCAAGGAGGATGGGGCAGGGTTATATCGGAACGGAACATCTTCTTCTGGGAATAATGAAGGAAGGCGAAAGTGTAGCTGTCAGAATTATGATGGATCTGGGCGTTGATCCTCAAAAGCTTTTGAACGAACTGGTAAAGATATTGAATGAAGAGACTCCGGGATCAAACGGTTCACCCAAGAGCAGCAGCTCAAATTCTTCTACCCCGACACTTAATCAGTTTGGCAGGGATCTTACCGATATGGCCAGAGACGGGAAAATTGACCCTGTTATAGGGAGAGACAAGGAAATCGAGAGAGTAATTCAGATACTCAGCAGAAGAACAAAGAACAATCCGTGTCTCATTGGTGAGCCGGGTGTAGGAAAGACGGCAATAGCAGAAGGCCTTGCTCAAAAAATAGTAGAAGGAAATATTCCTGAAATCCTGAGCGACAAGAGAGTTGTTACTTTAGACCTGTCCTCAATGGTTGCAGGGGCAAAATACAGGGGTGAGTTCGAAGACAGGCTGAAGAAGGCCATGGAGGAAATCCGCAAGGCCGGAAACGTTATCCTGTTTATCGACGAGCTTCACACAATTGTAGGTGCAGGCGCCGCAGAAGGTGCCATCGATGCTTCCAACATCCTCAAGCCATCACTGGCAAGAGGTGAAATACAAGTCATCGGTGCCACCACATTAAATGAATACAGAAAGCATATCGAAAAGGATGCAGCTCTTGAAAGAAGATTCCAGCCAATTACTGTGGGAGAACCTTCAAAGGAAGAAGCTGTGGAAATCCTTAAAGGTGTCAGAGACAAGTATGAGGCGCATCACAGGGTTAAAATTACAGATGATGCATTGGAAGCTTCGGTTAAGCTTTCGGACAGATATATCACTGACAGATTCCTGCCGGATAAGGCTATCGATCTTGTAGACGAGGCAGCATCCAGAATCAGACTGAAAACCTTTACCGCTCCGCCTGATATAAAGGCCATGGAGGAAAGAGTGGATAAGCTGAGCAAGGAAAAGGAAGATTCCATACGCTGCCAGGAGTTTGAGAAGGCAGCCGGAATCAGAGATGAAGAACAAAAACTGAAAAATGAACTGGAAAAAATAAAGGATCAATGGCATCAAAAAAATCAAACCAAAACAGATACGGTAACTGCCGACGATATAGCGGACATAGTAGCCAGCTGGACCGGCATACCGGTCAAAAAGCTGGCCGAAGAGGAGTCCGAACGGCTGCTGAAGATGGAAGATACGCTTCACAACCGGGTAATAGGTCAGGATGAAGCGGTTAAATCAATTTCCAGAGCTATCAGAAGAGGAAGAGTAGGATTAAAGGATCCTAAACGTCCGGTTGGTTCGTTCATATTCCTCGGCCCCACGGGTGTAGGTAAGACAGAGTTGTGTAAAGCCCTGGCCGAAGCAATGTTCGGAGATGAAAAATCCATGATAAGAGTTGATATGTCGGAGTTTATGGAGAAGCACAGCGTATCAAAACTGGTGGGATCACCTCCCGGATATGTGGGGTATGATGAAGGCGGCCAGCTTACCGAGAAGGTGAGAAGAAGACCATACTCGGTGCTGCTCTTTGATGAAATTGAAAAGGCGCATCCGGATATATTCAATATCCTGCTCCAGATTCTTGAAGACGGCAGATTGACAGATTCCCAGGGCAGAGTAGTAGACTTCAGGAATACAATTATTATCATGACCTCCAATGTAGGTGCCAGGACCATTACAGAACCAAAGCGCCTTGGATTCTCAGCAGTAAAGGACGAGAGTGCAAAGAACTATGAGGATATGAAAAGCAATGTAATGGGTGAGCTGAAAAAAATGTTCAGACCGGAATTCCTGAACAGAATTGATGATATCATTGTATTCCACCCGTTGACAGAGGAGCATATCAGAGAAATTGTAAGATTGATGACAGCTGTTCTCGTCAAGCGGCTTAAGGCCAATGAAATAGATCTTGAAATAAGTGAAGAACTTCTGCTGCATCTGGCGAAAAAAGGATATGATCCCATATTCGGGGCAAGACCACTAAGACGTGCTATTCAAAGCATGGTTGAGGATAAACTTGCCGAAGAGATGCTGGAAGGCAAGGTTAAAGCCGGCGACAGCATTAAAGTGGACATTGACGGAGAAAACATTATTGTAACCAGGAAAACGGGAAATTTGGTAAGAGCGTAAATAAATATAAAAATTCCAATTAATTAGTCTTATACTGTAATGTCAAAGGGATGGCCTCATAAGCCATCCCTTAATTTATAGGGTATTACTGTGTTTATTTTATTTTGTTTCCTGCCTTGAAAACA
Organism: Bacillota bacterium; assembly: GCA_023392075.1. Classification (GTDB taxonomy): domain Bacteria; phylum Bacillota; class Clostridia; order Acetivibrionales; family DSM-1351; genus Ruminiclostridium. The sequence goes on from JAEVZU010000032.1 coordinate 25,659, forward strand.
TCTCCTGTTTTCTGTCCCAGATTGTAATAATTGAAACCCATCAAAAAGGTGGGATCGACCTTTAAGGGATCGGGTTTCCCATTCGATAAACAGCGTTCGTCGGCGTAGGTGGATAAAATCTCACCAAAGAAGACATCAAAACCGTTGACCGAAGTGGTTTGAATAACCTTACACAGGTAATTCATAGGGCATTCGCTTATCATTGGGGTATTGGCAATACAATCGTAAAATGCTGTGAAAAGCTGCGATTTATCGGTGGTATGACCTGATACCATGCCGCAGTAATCAGTTTTTTCAATCATAGAAGCATCAGGAATATTAATACTGAAATAACCGCTTTCTTTTACACCTATTGTAGTGTAATGGGTGCTTTTTAATGAGATATAAAACACCGGTCCCTTGCATACAACTCCAAATGCTCCAATGGTTGCATAGTTTGGCTTACCATTAACATTTGCACCTGCAATTACAATCGGAGTCGGGTTTATCATAGGATAGTCTATTATTTTTACTTTATTCAATGTATAAAACCTCCAGTTATAAATATTTTGCATGGCTGCCAGCTATATTAATATAGCTGATTCATTGAACAAAGTATAGACTTTTTAATCTTAATCAGGTATTATATTGTACAAGTGCGCCCCTCGCTTATATTATTGCAGGGTATACTTTAATTCCCATTTTCCACATCACCTATACTGAGCTGCCTTGTGTGGGCAGTATGGCTCCACTCCTTGTTGTTCCTTTCCAGAAACCCCTGTAACGCTATTGGTGCCCAGGTGAGGCAATAAAACGGATAGATTACGAACCCTAAAAGTACCTTGATGTTAAACTTCTTTTCAGCCAAAATAACAAGAGGTCCATAAAGTATCTCAAACAGCCCCATCACATACCAGACCTGCACAGGAAATACATATTGTACGCTGAATAACGGAAATTCGGGAGAAACCGTCTGAATCCACATCATTATTGTCATCAGGCCTACAAAAATTAAACGTATCGGCTGAAACAGATAGAGAGCACAGTCAAGAGCTATCAGATCCCCCTGGGAAAAGGCCTGTCTGAAAAGTGGTCCGAGATATTTGGAAGCACAGTCGGCATGGCCTTGCATCCAACGCTTCCGCTGTCTCCAGGATTGTTTAAGAGTAATAGGTTTCTCGTCATAGACCACAGCCTTATGAGACCAGGCTATTTTAATCCCGTTCAGAGCCAGTTTCATTGTATATTCCAGGTCTTCGGTAAGGCAGGTTGCACCCCATTTCAATTCGTTCAGTACATTTGTATCCACACAGAAGCCTGTACCGCACAAACCGCAGCTAAGCCTGAGATAGTACCTCGGCAGCTGGAAAATACGGTTGGAAAGCCAGAAGGCAATGGAATACGAACAGGTAATCCAGCTGTCAAAAGGATTTTTGCTGTCAATATAACCCTGAACTACCTTATGGCCCCGGCAAAGCTGTATATTCATTTCAGAAAGGAAATTCGGAGACACCAGATTATCGGCATCAAAAACAGCAACAGCATCATATCTGATATCCATTTTGAAAATTCTTTCAAACATCCACTCAAGAGCATGACCTTTACCTCGTTTTGCAGTATTCTCACGGATATGTACCTTGGCACCATGGGCTTCTGCAATCTTAACGGTATTGTCGGTGCAATTGTCGGCAATTACAAATACGTCAAACAATTCCCTCGGATAATTCTGTTTGAAAAGACTGTCAATTATATGGCTTATAACCAGTTCTTCGTTATGGGCTGCTACAACTACCGCAAATTTTTTTTCGGGTTTTATATCCTGAACATTATCCTTTTTCTTGATCCAGCCGAATATTGAAATTCCGAAAAAATAACAGCCTGCTATGAATATAATTACCTGAATCAATTCGCTGAAATAAAATATTGTGTAATATATAATAGTTTCCATTTGATCATCCCTTCCCAGATAGTTTGCACAAGATTGAATAAAAATATTTATTTTGATCCAATTTGGCCGAAACTTAATATGCTATAATAAAACTTATCATAAAGATTATTAACCCGGTATTTAACAATTAGAAGCGGTGAGGAAATTATTCAACTCCGGAGGGTTTATGCAAAAGTCCTACTATAACAATGCTATAACGGGAAATTCAGCCATGCTGGCAACCTTTAGCGACAGGGCGGAATTACTCAGACTATTCTGGCCCAATATTGATTTTATCCAGCAATTTGACAAACTACTGTGCGGGATCTATATAAAAAATATTAACGGCAGCACCGTATGGCTTAACGATCACAGGTGTGATCACAGCCAGGAGTATCTAACCGATACAAATATAATCAAAAGTACTGTTACCAATTATTTTGATGGTTATAGAGCTGTGATATATGATTTTGTTCATCCTGACAAAGATGTACTGGTCAGAAAATGTGAAATTGAAAATTTGTCAAATGAGCCCAGAGAACTGGGGTTTGTTGTTTTTTCAGCCTCGGCGGATGCCAATCCTGATGTGGCGGGAGTTATGTTTGATTTTAAAAACGAGGCGCTGCTGCACTACAGGAGCGACAATTACATATCCGTTTTTTCCGACATACCCGTATGCGGATTTCAGCTGGGGAACAATGCCAATGACGCTGCTGTCAGTACCTATCTCTATGGAAAGGATCATATAGGGATGATGAAGGATGCGGCAGTATGCTGGGAACTTGGCAGCTTCGAAAAAAATCAGGTAAAAGCTTTCAATCTGTTTATATCGGCGGCTCACAGCCTGAGAGAGGGCAGGACTCTGATCAGAGACTGTAAAAATCTCGGAGCTTCACAGCTCTTCAGTGCCACCCAAAAATACTGGAGGGAATATATTAACGGCTCGAGGCCGGTCAATACCGGCAACAGTTTGCTGGATAATCTCTATAAACGGTCTCTGCTGGTATTCAAACTAATGCATGATAAAAAAAGCGGAGGCTTGATGGCAGCTCCCGAATTTGACGAATATTTTACCAAATGCGGAAGATACGCTTACTGCTGGGGCAGAGATGCGGCTTTCATCACAGAGGCTCTTGATAAGGCAGGCTTAAATGATTGTGTGGACAAGTTTTATAATTGGGCAGTAATGGTACAGGATGAGGATGGAAGCTGGCAGCAGAGATATCATATGGATGGAAACCTTGGGCCGTGCTGGGGACTTCAAATTGACGAAACCGGTACGATATTATGGGGTATGCTCAAGCATTACAATTACACAAAAAAAACCGAATTTCTGCATTATGTATGGGATAGTGTAAAGGCAGGGGCGGATTTTTTGAAGCAATTTCTGGATACCGATACAGGCTTGCCCAAGCCAAGTTTTGATTTGTGGGAGGAGAGACTGGGTGAACATGCATATTCATCGGCGGCGGTATTTGCAGGACTTGAAGCTGCTGCCGAAATAGCCGAAATACTCGGTAAGGCTGATGAAAACAGTCAAAGCTGGAAAAAGGCTGCCCATAATATTAAACAAGCTATAATTGACTGTTTCTGGAAGGAAGATTTCAAAAGATTTATCAGAAGTGTGAGAGTGAAGCTGAATGGCTACGGAGAGGAACCTTCACAGCATACGGTTCTTCTGGAGATAAATGAGAAAGGCTATGTCCGGGATTTCACCCTTGAAGATTGGATAGTTGACGTCAGTCTGGTTGGACTAAGTGTTCCCTTTGAAGTATTTTGCGCTGAGGATGAAAGAATGAAAAGCACGGTAGCACTGGTGGAGCAAACACTGACCTCACATGGTACAGGTGGCATTAAACGCTATGAAAATGATAGCTATATCGGCGGCAATCCATGGCTGCTAACAACTTTATGGGTTGCACTGTACCATGTAAAAACAGGTAATTACGGCAGGGCAAAAGAATACCTTTTCTGGGCAGCCAACTGTAAAACAGAACTGGGGCTGCTGCCCGAACAGGTAAATAAGGAGACAGGCAAGCCGGAGTGGGTCATTCCGCTTACCTGGTCGCATGCTATGTATGTTCAAGTACTTTTAGAGCTTATCGATGCTGGAGTGCTTTGAGTTTAAAATAGTTGTAATACTAATTCCATGGTTGACCATGAGATTAAGATAAAATAACATTTTCTTAAGCCTAGAAACCATATTGTTCTCCCAAACACCATTGTTTACTTTACGTCCCTTACTAATATAGTATGAAGATTCAGTATTAATGTGTGAATCTTAGATAACAGGAGTTGATTAAAATTAAGAGTAAAACTATTTATAAGTGCGGCAACTGCGGCTATGAGGCATCAAAATGGGTCGGGCGCTGTCCGGATTGTAACAACTGGAATACGCTTGAGGAAGTTTTGGTGGAGGCCAGGAAAAGCGGAAGAGCGGCTGCGCCTCGTGTAATAAAAAAAATAGCCCGGCTGACAGAGGTTAAAGCCAGCAACAGCGACCGCATTGTCACCGGCATAAATGAATTCAACAGGGTAATGGGCGGCGGGATTGTAAGGGATTCCATAACAATTATTACTGCAAAACCCGGTGCCGGAAAGTCGACTCTACTGCTGCAGGTTGCCGCTGACGTTGCTGCCGGCGGTTTAAAAGTGTTGTATGTGTCGGGAGAGGAAAGTGAGAGTCAGATCAAAAGCAGAGCCGACAGGCTTTTTGAGAGGATAGAAACGGGAGTATGGGTATATTCCGACAACAGCATGGATAATGTTCTTGAGGTTGTGGGACAAGTAGATCCTGATCTTTTGATTGTTGACAGTATTCAAACCTTTATACTTGAAGGCTTTCCAGGTTCCCGCGCAGGATCTCCCACACAGACAATGGAGTGTGCAAATGAACTGCTGAAGCTGGCAAAGGATCCATCAAGACCACGTGCGGTCTTTTTGGTGGGGCAGATGAATAAAAACGAGGAAATAGCAGGTCTGCGTTCACTTGAACATCTTGTTGATGCAGTATTGATACTGGATGGGGACAATGAGGAGGAACTCAGAGGCTTGTCTGTATCAAAAAACAGGTTTGGAAGTACCTGGGAGAGAGGATATTTCTCCATGACCGAAAACGGATTGGTTTCAATAGATAATCCATCGGAATTTTTTATGACTGTCAGAGATAAAAACGAGCAGGTATCCGGAAGTGCACTTACCGTAGTAAAGGATGGTTCCCGGCCTATAATAGTTGAGATAGAAAGCCTTGTATCAAAAACCTTTACTCCTTTCCCGTCAAGAATCGGTGAATGTGTACGCAGGGAACAGCTGAGCACTCTGATATCCATACTGGAGCAGAGAGGAAAGATCTCCCTGTATGATAAGGATGTGGTTATAAAAACCACAGGAGGTCTGAAATTTAAAGAGCCGGCGGTAAATCTGTCAATCATAATGAGCATTGTGTCTTCGGTGTACGACAAAGAGATACCGAATAGTACGGCATTTATATCAGATGTGGGCCTGACCGGTGAATTAAAAAAAGTACCATCCCTTGAGCTAAGAATAAGGGAGTTGGACAGAAGAGGCTTCAAAAAGGTTTACATAGCCGGAAATGCGCTTCTAAGATCCCAGGATATTAAGAACATAGAAATAGTTGAGTGCAAATCTCTTCAGGAAGTAATAAGGCGTGTTTTTCAAAATTGAGAATTAATTCATATAATTTAAAAAAAGTTATTGACTCTCCTGTTAGGTCCTGGTTTATTATATCTTCAGTGGAGTTGACTCCTGCCGGAAAAAATTCCGGATCAGCAGGTTGAGGACCTCAAATATACATGTATCAAGGAGAATGTAATGTTTAAAATCGGAGACTTTGCAAGGCTCAACAGAGTTTCAATAAAAACATTAAGACACTACGACAGCCTTGGATTATTGCAGCCTGAAAAAATCGATGCCTTTACGGGCTACAGATACTATTCGGCCGGTCAGATGCCAAGATTGAACAAAATCCTGGCCTTGAAGGATATCTGCTTTTCTCTGGAGGAAATAGCTCTGATACTGGATAAGGATATGACCTCTGAGCAAATTCATACATTGCTGGAGTTAAAGCATCTGGAATTGGTTGAAAAGATCCGGTCTGATCAGGAAAGGCTGTCTCGTGTTAAAAATTTAATGGAAATTTGTAAACAGGAGGCATTTTATATGAATTATGATATTGTGTTAAAAGAAATTGAACCTTTACAGGTAGCGTCAATAAGGGACTTCATACCCGAATACAGTCAGCAGGGACATCTCTGGAAGGAGTTGGGCCAATACCTTGAAAAATATAATGTCAAAGTTCTTCCCGGTTGTATGGTTATTTACCATGACGGTGAACACACAGACGGTAAAATTGATGCTGAAATAATTGAACCGATCAGCGGGGGATTCCCTGAAAGCGACCGTATAAAGTGCAGGGTACTCGAAGGAGTAAAAGAAATGGCAACACTGGTGCACAAGGGATCATACCAGACCTTGCATATGGCATATGCCGCAATCTCTAAATGGATTGAAGACAATTCGTATGAAATTGTTCAACCTCCAAGAGAAATATATTTGAAGGGTGAATGGGCTACCGGTGATCCAAATGAGTTTATTACAGAGGTGCAGTTTCCTGTGAGAAAAAAATAATATTTTAACGGTAAAAATAGTTATGTATTGACAGCATGGTAAAAATGTGAAAAAATTAATGAAAATGTGAGGTGCAAAGCCTCGTTTGCCAGTCACTTTTGTGGCAGGCAAACGAGGCTTTTTTTAAAAGATGGCTTGAATTCAAAATATATTAGTTCATAGGATTCTTAAAAAATAGAGGTGAATAGGATGCCGGGTGATTTAAAGCCGGAGATGCACGTAGCCAGGGTTGACAGCGGTGACGTTGAATTTCTTGAACTGATAGCTCTGCTGGACGGGGAGCTGCAGGAGCGGAACGGGGAAGAACAGCAGCAGTATGATAAATATAACAGGGTTGACTATATAAAGGATGTTATACTAATCTATTCGGACAGTTCGGCCGTGGGCTGCGGAGCTTTCAAGGAATTTGACGCCAGCACTGTGGAAGTGAAACGTATTTTTGTCAGGAAAGAATATAGAAAGCAGGGTATTTCAAAATTGATTCTGAAAAATCTGGAACAGCTTGCAGAGGTCCGGGGATATAAGGCATGTATACTTGAGACCGGTTTGAGGCAGCTGGAAGCTATAAATTTATATAAGAGCAACGGATATAAAATCATAGATAATTACGGCCCTTATATAGGCATGGAAAACAGTATATGTATGAAAAAGGAGCTTAAAACTGCTACTGAAGGTTGAGTTTTTATAAACATAAAATAAACAGGCATGCAGTGGATAAATAAATAGCAGGAAGAACGGGGGAGAAATATGAAAAAAACAGCATTGCTGATTATCGATGTTCAGGTTGCCATGTTCTCATATGAAAACGAGTATCCTTATAATGGAGATGCGGTTCTGAACAATATCAGGCAAATACTTTTCAAGGCCAGAGAAAACAGTGTGCCGGTAATTTTTGTTCAGCATACTGCAGCAGATGAATATCAAAAAGATACCGCAACCTGGCAGATATGTCCCCAAATAGCGCCATTGAAACAGGAATATATCGTGCATAAAACTCAGAGGGATTCATTTTATAACACAAATCTAAAAGAAATATTGGATGAGCTTGGAATTAAAAAGTTGATAGTTGTGGGCATGCAAACAGAGTTTTGCGTTGATACTACCTGCAGGACAGCTTATTCGGCAGGGTATGAACTCACACTTATCAAGGATGCTCATACCACTTTTGACAGTCCGGTATTGCCGGCAGAACAAATTGTCAACCATCATAACTATGTATTAAACGGAATAGCCGCTCTCAGAACTGCCAAAGAAATTCTTGAGCAAATGGCAGCAATTGATTAAATTAGTCATGATATAAAAACCGATTTAAAGAATAAAGATTGAATGAATAAAGGCCGGTGAATATAAACCGGCCCCGGATCATCTCAGGTTATACTTTCCAAGCATACGAATTCTGTCATTTTCTTTTAAAATAATATCATATAAATTCAAGTCAAGTGCATTACACAAGGATGCCAGATAAAAAACATTTCTTCCCATGTCTCTTTCTATAGCGTCCCGGCAATTTTCACAAAGGGTTCCGTCAACATGTGCGTCAGCAGAGCTTTTCATCTCGTCAAAGCTGGCTTCCTCGGGAATATCCTGTTTATGCGCCGATATGGTCAGGCAGCCACATTGAGTAACTGACTTAATAATTGCTCTGTTTACTCTGGAATTTGAATCTTGATATTTTGTAATCAGATCAAGAATACTTTTATTTCTAACCAACAATTCCTGTGCAGTATATTGAAAATCATCAATAAGTATATCTTTCATGTGGTTCACCTCAATATTTGGATGTCTATTTTTATTATACTTTCATTTACAAGATACTGTCAAACAAAAACAAAAAAATTGGAAAAATTAAATTTATTCCCTTGAGCTTTTGACAAGGCCTATTGTTTGTAGTATACTTGTCCTAAGAGAATTTAATACCAGAAACGACAATCAAACGCACTCAACACATCATGGTGCGTTTTTAGTATTTTACCATTAAAATAATGAAAATTTACTTGTTTAATTGGTACCAGAATGTAACATAAGAGGAATTTCCAAAATATTACCATGAGTTGAAGATGGTCATTCAATTCAAAGCTTAGTTTCCAGGCTGGATATACAAAAGACAACTATTATTTGCATTGGTTTTTTGGAGGTTACTATGTATAACGTAGGAGACAAAATTGTATATCCTATGCACGGTGCAGGAGTTATTGAGTCAATAGAGGAGCGGGAAATACTTGGGAAAAAGTGCAGCTATTATGTGATGAAAATACCTATTGGTGATTTGAAAGTAATGATACCAACCAATAATGTTAATGATATTGGCATCCGTGATGTTATAAGTATTTCTGAAGCTGACAGGGTATTCAGTGCTCTTGGAAGCAGTCAGCACGAATTTTCCGCAAACTGGAACAAACGATACAGAGAGAATATGGTAAAAATTAAGAGCGGAGATATATTTGAAGTTGCCGACGTTGTCAGGTCTCTTATGCAGAGAGAAAAAGAAAGAGGACTTTCTACCGGAGAGAGAAAAATGTTAACAAGTGCAAAACAGATATTAATAAGCGAACTGGTTCTTGCAAAAGGATTAAATCAGCATGAAGTTGAGAACAAGATTCAGGAATATCTTTATGGCTGAGTAAAAATACCTTTTGAAGGAGATTTAATGTGCTGAACAGGATTATAAAAATTTCTTTTTCTATTCTAGGTGCTGTTAC
>JAEVZU010000190.1 GCA_023392075.1 Bacillota bacterium
AAAAATAAGGCACAGAAATATCTGCACCTTATGGCCGCCATACTACCTGTTGCATATATCCGCACGGCATTTATGACATATGGGTTTATCCTGAAAATACGTCAGGCTTTTAATTTCTCCGCAAAAGATACAACCCCTTGAATATTTTGTTAATATGATCTTACCCTCGTCAACAAAAATTTCTATAGGTGTTCCTTCATCAATATCGTACTCTCTGCACAATTCCTTTGGAATAACAACCCTGTTCAGGCAATCTGTTTTTCTGACAATACCAGTACTTTTCATAATAATTCCCTCCTGTTTTCATCTGACCCTTTCAGTAAGAGTATTAACCGGCTTCCGATTTCTTATATATTCCGAAATTTAATTGAGCCGGGAGTATTTTTTTACCAAACATATTCATTTTTTGATTAATTTGTTATAACATGGTATATTATAACAAATTAAGTATTCGAAATCCAGTGTATTTTCCATTAAAATAGTATTTTTTTATATTAAAATTCACCTTTTGTTATTTTTAATATAAAATTTAGGTGTTTTAATAAAAAATATTCCTCATTTAGAACTATTTTGAATCAAGCAGGTCAAAATAGGATATAAAAAAGGAGCACCTGGAATTATCCCAAAGCTCCTGTAAAGTAGACCATTATAAGATCCACATAAAATTAAACATTGAACTTTCCTACTTTCTGTTGCAATTCCACAGCCAATTTTGCAAGGTTTTCTGCCGAATCGGATATTTGATGGATTATGGAAGTCTGTTCCTCAGTTGACGCCGACACCTCCTGAGAACCGGCCGCTGTCTGCTGTGCAATACTTGCAATATCATTTATAGCATCTCCCGCTATTAGGCCGTTGGTGCATAAGGAATTGGCTTCTCCTGTAACCTTTTGAACATTTTCAGATATGCTTTCAACCGCATGCCTTATATTATCAAAGGATTGGACCGTACTTTGTAATACCTCTGCCTGTGCCTCCACAGAATCTTTCGATTTATTCATTTCCTGAACAGCTTTATTAATACCGCTATGAATTTCTTTTATTATTTCTTCAATTTTCTTAACAGATAGTCCGGACTGTTCCGCCAATTTCTTGATCTCATCTGCAACAACTGCAAATCCCCTTCCATGCTCACCAACCCGCGCGGCTTCAATAGCAGCGTTTAAGGCCAGAAGATTTGTCTGTTCAGCTATGCCGTTGATTACCTCAAGTATTTGTCCGATTTCATTGGATTTAACTGATAATTCCGTTATAGCGGCAGAGGTACTGGAAGCCAGACGCTTGTTTTCATTCATTTTTGTCTTTTGCTCCTCAACAGAAATGCCTCCAACTATTACAATCTCTTTGGCCTGCAGGGCCAGTTCACTGGATACATTCATATCTTCCGTTATTTTCTCCAGGCCTTTAATAATTCCCTGAATCTGACGATTCCCGTTATCTGTTGTTGAGGCTTGCTCAGTTGCACCTCTCGCAACTTCATCAATGGCTGTTGCTACCTGTTCCGCCACTTTGGAAATTTCTTCGGAAGAAGCCATTACCTGCTTTGATGAGGTTGCCACTGTTAAGCTGGCCTCCTTGATATCGTGCAACAAGCTGCCGACATTATCTACCATGATGTTTATGTTATTAGCTATAATTCCCATCTCGTCTTTATTTTTTATATCTATTTTTGTTTTAAAGTCCCCCGAAGCTATAATCCCTACACCTGTCACAATTTTCTTTACGTTTTTAACGATATTATTTGTAAATAGTACGATTATCGAAATTGCAATTAAAAGTGTAATTAATGCAACTATAATAATATTGACTTCCAGGGCTTGTATTGATTTCTCAATATCGCTTTTAAATACTCCAACCAGCCAAATACCGATGGTATTGCCGTTACTATCCTTTATAGGGGTATATTTTCCTTGATAGTTTTTGCCTGAAACATTAACGCTTCCGAAATATTCCTCCCCCTGCTTTAATACTGTATCAGCGACTTCATCGGATACTTTTGTTCCAACCGCCCTGCTTCCATCTTCTTTTAGAACATTTGTCGCAACCCGGGTGTCTCCCATAAAAATTGTGACAATTCCTTTTGTATAACCAATAATCTCATCAACAATCTTATCATCGTCGTTTATGATATGTTCACCTTTATACAACTTACCATCCTTTACCAGCCAATCACCCTCATACTTCTCATTAATAAAGGCATAGCCCATACTTGAGTCCGAATTAAGCTTACTCATTAAATTGTTTTGAGCCAAATTTGAAACTTGATTGTCTACTGCAAAGAATAAAACTAAAATTAATACTGAAAGAATAGAAATGAACAAAGATAGCAGTTTTCCTCTTAGGCGAAAATTCATAATATTTCTCCTCTTATTAAATTGTATTTTTTGTCGAATTGAAAATATTTTTGTCGAATTATGTAGTAAGTTTATTTTACCAGAAACTATAAAATTACTCAATATAAATTTTCGACTTTGATAAAAACAATAATGAGGAGGTATTTATATATATTGCTCAAAAAGTTGTAACACATAACCTCTTAATGAATAATATGGTATTAGCGTTTGAGTTTTAAATGCAGTACCATATTATTTTTATAGGGAGGGTAAGAGTATGCCGGATAATGAAGAATCCGTTCGTGGGGGATTTTTTGATAACAAGCACTCTGGATGTTCTAATGACAATCAATTGTGGTTAATAATTGCTATTATTCTTGTTTTCTTGTGCTTCTGCGGAAATAGGCACCATGATTGTTAACTCCTTTCGAACATAAAATAAAACTCAGGAATATACAGCCTGGGTTTTATTTTTTTACTATTTTGAAATTAAGATTTATTAGCCAGATTTATTAGATATATAAAAATAACTTGTGTAATTGCTTTATATTAGAAACCGGGTCTTGCAAGAATGGTCTGTTCTATAATTTTCATATTACCACCCTGGGCAGGATTCATGTCCAGGGGATTAATTTCGAATACGAACTCTTTTACAGAACTATCATGCTCAAATTTCAGCTTATATTCCAATTTATTGCTTACATGATAGCTTGAGGCCAATATCTGCGCCTTGGCAAATACAAATACCTTTGCAGTATGCTTTCCTACAATAAGTGCCTTAATTGTATCCTCTAAGACTTTATGCACCCGATTGGCGCCAACAGTACCCGCAACAAGATTCTCGGGATGATTAACCTTATTTTCATTTATACCGCCTAGTGTGAATGCAATCAGGTGCAGCCATTCCCAGTGTCCATCCACATAACCTGCGTCTCCTGCCGCATCCTTTGCAGAAATATTCCCCATCGCCGCACTCTGGTCGGATTTTTCTCCGGCAGCAGCACTCTTGCCGGGTTTGTATTGTTCTCTTTCACCGCTCCACCTTTTTAGCCGGTCAAGGTCAATTTCCTGCCAACCGCTTTCCTTTACTGTTACCGTACAGGGTACAGGTTTTTTTGAAAGCAGTACAGGCTTACCGAGGACAGGCAGCTGCAATCGCTCCGGAAAATTTGCCGTCCATATTGCCACCCCGGAAAAGCCTCCCCCCGTTTGCCGGACATACGGCCCTGAGAGATGTGCTTCGCTTCCTCCGGGAGTATGCACGCGTTCCGGCGGAGATGACGTATATACTAAAGGTGATCTGGGCTCAACCACATCAAACGGAAGACTTGAAAAGGAACTTTTCATATCCGCATTTACATTTGCATTTTGCTGAGGATATTGAGCTACAACATATCTGGAACTGCTATGATAATATCCAAGACCTCCATCTGTTTGTTTTTTCAACCTTTCTTCCTTAATTGCCTCCATGCGGGCCTTTACCTGGGCTATAAGCTCAGGTTTTTTTTCAGGGGGAAAGTACGCTATGGTAGGAGCATCCGGATTGTCTATTATAAATTGCAATTCATATTCTTTCAAATTTGCAACTGGAGTTTCTTCAGCTTTAATTCTTCCGCTTCTGCTATTGAAACCAATGCCATCACGCTGTATGGTGTTCCCGGTTATAGAAATGTCTGCTTTTTTCAAACCGCTATATTGGTGAACCTGATGTTTATCCATTGATGTTATTCTCTCGGCCCTATCCCCCATGATATCTGCTTCGGTTTCCAGCCCCGCATCATTATTTATCTGCACACCGCTCATCCGCATTGTAGGCTGTACCCTTCCCTGGGCCTGCTGTACAACATGCCATGCCTCATGCGGGAGATGCTTGTCCTGTCCCGGCCCCACATATATTTCCGTGCCCTGGGTATATGCTGAAGCTCCGATCTTGGCCGGCTTATCAGAATTATAGTTTACCCTGACTTTTTCCATGGATAAGCCTGAAAGGGTTTCGATACCGTTTTTCAAATCATCGGGGAGACCTGTTCCATTTTCAAGCTTCTTTTGAACAGACTCTTTCTCAGAAGAGTCTGTTATCAATCCAATTTCTCTCATCAACCTATAAACTGCCTGATTTCCTATTGTTTTCTGAAGAATTTTAATATCGCCATGCGTCAATGTATGCGGATTTTTTCTTACTCTTTGAATTATCAAATTGTAATTTGAACCAGGTTTTTGCCTTGATTTTACTGAATTCGAAACAGTATTTTGCTGTACTTTTTTAACCTTTTCGCTATCTCTAAAAAACATATTCTCCTCCCTATTAATGCAATATTCCGTATAATATATATAGAAATAAATCAGAAAAAAACAACTAAAACAGATTACATATAGACACTTTGATACTTGAATATCCCCATTTTGAGTTTCCAGTTCTATGAATTTTCACTTAATATTGCTATGAGCCTTCCCTCAGTTCTGACCTTATCACCGCATGAGTTTCATTTATAAAAATTAATAAGTATTATTGAAAGTTACGGAAAAGATATGTAATATGTAATTATCTTAATTTCGGTATTACTGACTAATACTAATGAAAAATATAAAATATAATAGATGTATTATTAAATAAGAATTGGAGTACACATGACCTATTCTATCAGTTTGGGCTTCGACGAAATAACAGGAGAAAAAATTACGCAGGACATAATTGAGTTATGCAAAAAAGACATTAGCTCCTGTGTTTTGGATTATAATATACCACCACACATTACCCTTTCCATTTTTGAGTATGAACCAGGAATAATTGACGATTTAAAAAAAGTTGTTGCTTCATCCAGTACTTATATAAAATCCGGAAAGGTTCATTTTTCGTCAATTGGTGTTTTTCATCCACCAGTATTATATTATGCGCCGGTAGTTACAAACAGACTGATAGAAATTAATGAGAAGGTATATAATTTACTAAAATATATCAATGCTGATTTTAATCCGTACTACGTGCCCAATAACTGGGTTCCTCATGTTTCACTGGGCTATAATATGACAAATAAGGATTTATTGATTGCATTCGAATATATCAACAGCGTTTTCAATGCCTTTGATGGTCATTATAACAAGCTGATTTTAAGCAAATGCGATCCTTATAACGAGATATTTGTGGTAGATTTAGAAAGTAATTAATAATTTGTCAATACGTCAAAACTGTAACCCTGTTTTTTTAAGCCCTCAATTATTTTTGGTAATGCCTTTGCCGTATATATTTTATCAGATGAGTCGTGCATTAAAACAATAAGTCTTTTCCTGCTTTTTGAATTCTTTAGTACATTATTGGTCAACAAATTTGCAATGTCCTTATCATTTCCATATTTCTTCATATTGGGGTCGGTATCAGCGGCAGAGACATTCCAATCAAAGTATCTATAACCTTCATTTGAAAGTATCACCAAACATTTATTTATAAAGTTCCTTTTCCTCCCTGTTGTACCGCCCGGAAACCGGAATACCGTTGTTTTATAATCAAACCTCTTGTATATGAAATCCTTTGCCCTCAGTACATCTTTTTTAAATTTATCAGTTGAACTATATAGATATTTATAGTTATGAGAATATGAGTGATTTCCCAGAGCATGTCCCTCTTTGATTATTCTTAAATATACGTCGTCAAGGTTACTTTTTGGAAGAACAAAAAACGTAGCCTTAATCTCATATCTTTTGAGTGTATCCAGATTTGCCGGTGTATTATTTCTGGATGGTCCGTCATCAAAGGTGAGAAAAGCAATTTTTTTATCCGACTTGCTTATATTGGATTCTTTAAAACCAGCAACTGAGGGGCATTGGAGTATTATCAATATTGCTAATATAATTGTTAATACCTTAACTGATTTTTTCATGTTCATACATCCATTTCAAATTATATATAAAAATAGTTCCAAAGTTATTTTCAATACAGCATCAGTATTATATGAACATTTTACAACTCAATACTGTAAAATGGAGTATAATCCACATTTTATTACAATTTATTCATTTCTTATCCAATCTAATTGAAGAGATAAACCCTATCGCTATAAATACAAGAAACACAGATATAGGAAAATAAAATTGTACAAATTCCTTTCCTGAATCTGGATTTCCATTAGCCTTTTGAACGATAACAAATAAAATCAGAGCAATAATCGCTGTAAACGACATTAGCATTCCTGTAATTAATCCGGCCTTCTTATATTTTTGTAAGATAAAAATAATTAAAAGAAAAAACAAAAGAACTATTATTCCGCATAAAGCGAGAGCTAATTCAAGCAATCAAAACACCTCCTATTATTACATTATTAACGTCAGGAACCTGATTATTCATCTTTATTGTTCAAAATCCCAGATTTTCAGATATTATAATAAGGCCAGCATGTAACTGCCATCAACTTTAAAACAATATCTCTGCATTCAATAGATGGCAAAAAGGGTCTCTCAGTTCCGAATGATACCTTAAGTACATACCGATTCCTCTAAACCGAGGGATTCTTAAATGGTGCTATCCAAGTTCTTCCCATCTTCCATGGTCTTACCCATATAGCAAGGCTCGCCTTCAAATTCAATCGTGTGGAGAATACAGCTTCCTGTCTGAAACTACATCTGTTACAGTAACATGTGGATTGTGATATTTTTTCCGTTCCCGCGTAAATTTGGGAAAATTGATTGCCTGTTTTGGACAGAAAGAAATACAGGCCATACACTGGCTGCATTGATGGAGAAACGTTGGTTTGCCATTTTCAAAACTGATATTATGGCAGGGGCAGACCTTTGCGCATAGGCCGCAGGAAATACAGTCATCCCAAACTGAAAAGTATTTGTCGTTTGACGGGCAATGCTCAATAAATTTCTGCATCTTCCGTGGTGCAAGCCATCGTGTCATTGCATTGGCGTGAGGATGATACCGCAGCTTCTTTTCAACAATATCCCGTGCAATAGAGGCAAGTTGTACTTCTGTTTTGGGAACACGCTTTTCAGGATCAGGAAACGGCGGATACATAGCCACATAATTGGCAACACTGTACACTTTCTCTCCATAGGAAAGTGTGCAGCCCTTTTCTTGCAGCAGTTCTGCCAGTTTATCCTGACAGCCTCCGTTGATTATCGCTGGTGTGGAAACCGCAAAAATGTATGCCTTCGGATTCAACTTTACCCGCTCTACAAAATGAATCGCATGCTCTGGCATTGTCCAGTGATAAACCGGGAAAATAAAACCAATTCTTTCAGCGCCCATTGAAGGAACATTCTTTGGATCGCATCTCATGGAGATGATTTCTGTATCACCTAACTGCTCGGCAATGACTTGTGCGGCGCGAAGGCTGTTTCCTGTCCCTGTGAAATAGTAGATCATATTTTTCATAATGTTACCTCAAAATTTCAAAGCAATTTCAACTGTCACACTTGTAACAGTTTGATATTTCTATTATAATGAGTCTATGATAATAATTCAAGATTTCATAGGCAAGTGCCACATCTGGTCATTTTTGCGACATTTGAAGGAGCCGGCATGAAAAATACACAAAATCCAATTGCTTTACGTTCCAGGGAATGGTTGACAAACGCTCTTTTGGAGCTGATGAAAAACAAACCGTTTCAGGAAATCAGTATTTCAGAGATTGCGGAAAAAGCAGATTTGTCCCGTAGAACTTTTTATCGTTTTTTTTCTTCGAAAGAAGAAGTGATTCGCTTCCATCTGGAGACAATTTGGCGTACAGGAGCGCTACAGCTTTCCGCTGATAAAGATCACAGTTATTTTCATACAATTTGTTGGTATCTGGAGCTTTGGTATGAGCATAAGGAACTGGCTCTTTTGCTTTACCGCAACGATTTGATATCGCTGTTACTGCAAGAGTACAACCATCTTTTTCCTGAAGTGTACCTAATGCGGAAAGGCAATTATCCTTTGGCTAAGCAACCAGAGGCAATGAAATATGCTCTTTCCTATAGTGTAGGTGGACTTTTAAACATCCTTTGGCAGTGGGCAGGCGACGGAATGCAGAAATCACCTGAAGAAGTTGCCAATCTGCTGTTGACTGCCATCCGGTTACCTGATCAGGAGTAACTTCTAATTTGCAAAATCCAGTTTACCGATGTGTTTTATAGGTAGAATAATGGCTTGTTTTTGGTATAGAAAACTTATCTTGAAGCTCTGAGAAATATAGAAACTGTTATAGAAGAATGGATAGAAACAGCAAAGCTTTTGGGTAGGCAAGTTCCAGACCCTAAAGGAAGGTTGAATTTTGCATAAGGTATAAGTTTAAATTCCCTGTGGCAGAAGGCCATAGGAATAGAGGTTCTAAATTTCCAAAATGTTGTCGCCCTAAAGTTTCAGTAAAGAACCTTTTTACTATATGCAGATGGCAATACATAATGATTCAATTAATTCAAACAATTTTGAAGAATCTAAAACTGAACAGCATAATATTCCTGCCTAATATATAATTCAAACATTGGTATAGTTATTTAGTAGAAGTTTTATCTCATAGAATGATTAAAGGGTTTCAGCTAATCGCTGAAACCCTTTAACTTATTGGTGCCGAAGGCCGGACTCGAACCGGCATGTAGTCACCTACGCTGGATTTTGAGTCCAGTGCGTCTGCCAATTTCACCACTTCGGCATGTGTTTTTTCGCTGCTTAAATATAGTAACACAGATACTTTAACAAATCAATACTAAAATATAAAAACAACGGGATATTTTTTGTCATTTTTACTATATTTAAGCACACCATTTATGCACCAATCAAGTGCACGGCGGCATTAGTATCTCAGAACACCCTGCAGCAGTTCAAACTGTTCGGCAGGCAGGTTATACGAGGTCAGACGGGCGGCACGTGCCGGAGCCACATATCCCAGCGATATTGAAACATAGCCCCTCTCTCTTTTGAACATGCTCCCACTTGCAGTGATGCTCTCTATACTGTCGGTCTTTATCAAAGCCACCCATCTGCTGAAACCTCCGGCAGCCAGTACGACATTTTTATTACCGACACTTATTCCTGAGTTTTTAAACCTGAAAAAAACATCCACTACCGCCAGTATCAGTAGTACTATGGCTGCTGCAAGGAGCAGTGGCTGGCCGATGACGGTTGAAAGTATTACTGATACTCCCAGTGTAATAATGGCCAATATAAAGCCCGGATTCACAAAAAAGTATCTCACCGCTCTTTTATCAGGGCGGATCAAACTGTATTCGACAGAATATTCCGGTAACAGCCTGTTAACTATTTTCCTTAATTTTTTAAAAGACGCTATGGGGAAGAGCATGGCCCTTTCCGTTTCATCTTTATCCGCATCACCATAGCCTATTACGATAACCTCAGCCGTATAAAAGCCGCATAACCGCATGAGCAGGCTCTGTTTGAATATAATTCCGTTTATCTTGCTTTTCTGCAGGGAAAAGCTTTTTTTATTAAGCAGGCCGTATCTTATTTTTACCGTATCATCGGTGGCCCAAACCTTAAAGTTATAGTAGGTTAAAACACTTTTGATCAGCGACAGGGCTACCGAAAGTATATATCCGATAACAATTGCCGAGGCTATCAACCCGCCTATCAGCATGTTTTGAAATATATTCTCAAACTTTGGAGCAATAATACCCATAAACGGACCTGCAACAGCTATAATGCTAAAAAAGTAAACCCACTTTGACTGCAGCAGGCCCAGTTTGACAAAATCCTGCGGCATTGCTTTGATTGCTTCGGTCTCAGCCTCCTGTTCCTTTATCTCTTCAATATGTTTCCCCTTTGTCAATACCTCTTTGAATTGTACCGCCTGGTCTGTTTTTAAAGTCAGCACAATATTAGATTTGTTGGCCGTGTCATTTGTCTGGCTGGCATTATCAACTTTGATTTTATAAACCCTGAATAATTGAAATAATATATTTTGTGACAGGTCTACTGTGGTAATTGTTGAAAAGGGTATTTCCACCCGCTTTTTGGTGAAAACTCCCGATTCCACAAGCAAATGATCCTCTTCCAGGGTGTAATAGGTAAACAGGTAGGTGATCAATCTTGAAATCGGGCTGAACAATATAAACACCAACGGCATTATTGCCTGTGCATCAAAATTCTTAACAAGGATAATACTTGCGATGGCTCCTAAAATAAGTACGGGCAATTCAATTACTTTTTCAAATATTATAAGATAGTTTCCTCTTCTGTGTTTGAAATCCACTTTTTACCTCCATCAAACATATTGAAAATGAGAACGGAATACTAATTGTCCTGAGCATCCAATCTTTTATATAATTTGGCCCGCAGAGTCTCTGCAATCGAATCGGCTTCCTCCCTGGAGATACCTTCAATGCTGAACTGTCCGCTTGCAGTGTGAATATTTACGACGGAAATTCCAAGCTTCCTGATGATTGGACCCTGTGACACTGTTATATGCTGGATTCTAACAATAGGAACAATTGTATTCCCTACAAAAAATATTCCGTGACGGATTTCAACCCTGTCATCTGTTATTATATATCCCCACTGTCTGTATTCGATGGCGGGATAAATAAATAGGCCAAACAATTTATAAAGCAGAATCAAACCCGCCCCCAGATACGCATAATGTTTGAACGGCTGAAAAAAATCCGCCTTTGACAGGAAAAACAAAGGTACTCCTATAATAACAGCTATTATAACTAAACTTATTAACCTTGAAATTCTCCAGGAAAACAAAATTCTCCTGTCCAGTTTGTTATACTCCATGGTTTACCTGCCTTTCGTGTAAGTATTATCCTGATTCCCAAAATTCCGTTTTTCTTTACAAAATAACTTGTTATGCAATTACATTCACAATAACATATTTTCATAGTATGGGCAAATACCTCATTATCCATTTGCGGTTTGAAAAATTATCATGTGCAAAAACAAATAAATTTGACTTTAAACTATATAATTGATAGAATCAATTGTTCGAATAAACGTTCTTTTATTTACAGAAATAGTAACAAAATTAGAAGGGGTTAATATGCAGAAAGATAATCTAAAATCTGAAAAAATGGGTACTGTACCCGTCGGCCGACTTCTTGCCGGAATGTCGCTTCCCGCAATGCTTTCAATGCTGGTTCAGTCTCTATATAATGTTGTTGACAGTTATTTTGTTTCAAAACTGGGTGAAGAAGCTTTTACAGCCGTTTCAATTGCTTTTCCCATGCAACTGCTGACTTTGGCGTTCGCTGTGGGTGTAGGTATTGGAACAAACTCTCTGATAGCCAGAAAGCTTGGTGAAGGAAAAGTTGATGAAGCCACTGTTACCGCAAGGACAGGCTTATTCCTCGCCATATTTAATGCCGCTGTATTTGTAATAATTGGTCTGGTTGTCTCGGGGCCGTTTATTTCATTGTTTTCAGATAACCCGAAGGTAATATCCATGGGTACCACCTATCTGACAATAGTAACTGCTGCGTCGGCCGGAATGTTTATTGAAATAATTCATTCAAAAACTCTCCAGGCAACCGGCAATATGCTCATTCCGATGATATCTCAGCTGATCGGTGCGATAATCAATATTATACTGAATCCGATACTCATATTCGGCTGGTTCGGTTTACCCGAACTGGGTATTGCAGGCTCGGCAGTTGCAACAGTTATCGGGCAGCTGACTGCAATGACCTATGTTATGACCATGTTCAGACTGAAAAGCCATGATATTCATTTAACGCTAAAAGGTTTAAAACTGAAAAAGGAAAACGTGATCGATATATATAAGGTCGGTGCACCTGCCATAGTGATGAATGCTATCGGATCGCTTACTACTACCGGGATGAACGCCATACTTATGTCCTTCTCGGAAACAGCCATTGCCGTTTTGGGCATTTACTTCAAATTGCAATCCTTCGTATTTATGCCTGTTTTCGGCTTAACCCAGGGAGCTATGCCTATTATGGCATATAATTTCGGTGCAAATAAAAAGAAGAGATTTTATAAGACTTTCTATATCTCACTGACAGTCACCATAATTATTATGTCACTGGGACTGCTGATGTTCCAATTGATACCCGGTCGGCTTCTGTCCATTTTCGGTCAGGAATCGGATATTGGGATCTATGCGCTTAAGGCAGTCAGCCTTTGTTTCCTGCCGGCCGCTTTTGGTATCATAATAACAACCATGTTCCAGGCGGTAGGTCACGGTATGAAATCCCTTGTAATGTCGCTGCTCCGTCAGCTGGTGTTTATTCTGCCGGGTGCATTTCTGCTCGGAAAAATCTTTGGCTTGAACGGAGTATGGTATTGTTATCCGTTTGCTGAACTGGTCTGTGTCCTGATATTCACACCCATCGGTTTTAAGGTCATCAAGGAGGAGTTTATCAGGAAAAGTTCTTTTGAAGAACCGGACTTGAACTTAAGCCAAGCCATCTGATTAACATTATCCCGTCAGGAAATTTGCTCCGCAAGTCCGCTTCGCGCCCGCTTAGAAACTCTGCCTATGCTGCGCAAATTATCCTTGTTCACAAGGAATCCTTCGGACTCCTTTGAGGCACTACTGCCCCTTCGACGGGGCTAGCGCTCCTGAGCACCTCCGCTCCGCTACACCGGAAAGGGGATTCCCTTTTTCAAACCCCGAGGATAGAAATTTATTGTTTGGAATTTTCTGGTGTACACATTCAAACTCAGTATTATTAGTGCCTCATCACTGTTCAAAAAGTTATAAATCCCTATACTCTAAAAAACCGCTCTGAGCCGGTGCTCAAAGCGGTTTTTGTTATAACGTACATATGGCTTTAACAATATAAACATAATCATCATTTTTCTTAAAGCTGTAAGTGCCTATGTTAATTTTCTTTGTGGCGCTATATGCAGCCATGGTATCTATAAACTCTTTCTTATTTGATATGACACCTTTCTCATACAAAAGCTGTGCCACCATGTTGGAATTATAGCCATGCTTTATTTCTACCGATATATTTCTTTCACCTGCATCAGGTTTTGCAGGAGTTTGGATTGCAGGTTCCTTAGCAGGCTGCAGTGTGGTCTTAGCCTCCGTCTGCTGTGCAGCAGCACTGTTTTGAGAGCCTGAAGCCGTACTTTTGGAAGGTGTATTTTCTGCGGCTGTATCTCCGGTCTGAGCAGCTGCTGCATCATCCTCCATCAAATGGACGGATTCAATCATACCGTAGCCCTTGGCCAATCTGATTATTTCTTCCCTGGAGAGATTTTCAGCATCTGAACGGGTTCCGTCACCGCCCGAATAAATAAGACCTGCTATGGAAGTTATGACCATTCCTATACCGATACCTAATATAATGCTTTTTTCATGAACTTTTCTCATTTGCTCAGCCCTCTGATCAGATTAATTTCACCTTTACCTATCTTGAGACTGTCAGCTATTTCGTCATTAGTCATTCCCTGTTCTATCATTTTCAGGACCTCATGTCTCTTATTATTCAAAACAAGCCGTGATTTATTTCCGTCATTGTTAACCTTTATATCTGTCTGAGGTTTTACATCTTCTTTTGGACTTATATTTTCATTTGAATTTATATCTTCCCGCAATTTTATATCTCCCTGCAGTTTTGTATCTTCATTTGAATCCATATCTTCCTGCAGTTTTATATCTTTATTTGAATTTATATCTCCCTGCAGTTTTGTATCTTCATTTGAATTTATATCTTCCTGCAGTTTTGTATCTTCATTTGAATCCATATCTTTATGCGGCTTTATAACTTCATTTGATTTTATATCTTCTTTTGCCTTTCTGCCTTTTTTCCGGGTAACTTCCTTTCTGTTTGTAATTTCTCCTGTCCTACTGGTTTCTTCGGCTTGAGATACCTGCTCACTTTCAACAGGCATAGCGGGAACAGGCAGCTTTGTTACAGGGACGGACGGTACCGGATTAACTCTCACAGGTACTGCCGGTGTATGCCTTAACATTTGATTGTATACTCCGGCCCCCTTGTTCAAAGCTTCAGCCGACTGGTAATATTCATTATCAGTCTGTGCCTTATTATACTTTTCAAAAAATTCCTGATTTTTCTCCGAAATTGAAGTTACAACATAATCAGACATTTTGTTCAGCTCCTGAAGCATTTCCTCAGAATCCTGAATCAGGTTAAACATTTCTTCCTTTTTTCTGTCAAACTCCTTGAAAAAATCTTTTCCGTTAACCTTGTCCATTACAATAAAAAACAGGGATCCAATTATTAATAAAATCCCTAAAAATATGATACTTACGTAAAAAGCGCCCATGTTCACCTCAAGAAACTATATCCTAATATCAATTCTAGGTGTATTTTCTCCATTATTCTTCTGCTTCTTTTTTTTCTCATTTTGCTTATTATTATCTTTTTGCTGTTTCTCATTTACACGCCCACCCTGTACATTTTCCCTGGCAACAACCTGCTTCATACTATGATCAATCCTGTCACGGTTTGCTTCGGCCTGCTGCTGATGTACAGCCTGGTTTTTGTTGACCTCGTCGTTAAACGTTTTGGACACCTCGGTGGTTTTTGGATACAAAACCTGAAAATCCATTGGTTTGATTGACATATTAACCTCCCAAGCCATGTTATGGCTTTGAGCCGCATAGCGGCCACAAAATGTAATGAAATTTGTCCACTCCCATTTCCGCTATAAGGCGAATAAAGGAGGTTAATTGGCCATGTGCGCTTTCAAAGTATTGCAAATACTTTGAATATTTCGCACGGCCAAAAATTCACAGGTTTGCTTGCAAGTGAAGTCTTTCAAGCTAACCTCCCAAGCCATTTTTATGGCTTTGAGCCGCTTAGCGGCCGCGAATAATAATTATAATTAAATGTTTTTAATACTGAAATATATTTTATTAAGTGCCGGACGGACACTAAAATCTGAAATCTCTCTTGCCCTGGTTCAGCTCGCTCAAATGCTCCCTGACTATCCTTTTCACATCGGGATTTCTCAAAGTTCCAACCCCGTCGCTTATCATCCTCTCACCGTGTTTTTTAGTATCTTCGGAGGCGTAATCCTCAAGATATTCCTTTAAAGTCATCAATGCGTTGGGTTGACAGACATTTGCAATTGCCCCGCTCTTTACAAGCCTCATGAACCTGTCTCCGGTTCTTCCCTCTCTGTAGCAGGCAGTGCAGAAGCTTGGAATATACCCCAGCTTTATAAGCCAGTTGACTATTTCATCCAGTGTCCTGGTATCGTTGACCTCAAATTGGGCAGTATTTTCCTCCTCTTTTTCCACATAACCTCCCACACTGGTTGACGAGCCTCCGCTGATTTGGGAAACACCCAGTTTTAGACATTCGGCACGGGTCTTTTCCGATTCCCTGGTAGACATGATAATTCCTGTGTATGGAACGGCAATGCGGAGTATTGCTACGATTTTTTCGAATATCTCATCAGGAATGGCGTTGGAATACTCATTGAGATCCACATCATCAGCAGGCCGGATCCTGGGAACACTTATGGTATGAGGCCCAACGCCCCTGGCATCCTCCAGATGCTGTGCATGCATCAGCAAGCCGACAAAATCATATTTGTAAAGATTGAGTCCGAACAGTACGCCCAGCCCCACATCATCAATCCCGGCTTCCATGGCTCTGTCCATGGCTTCGGTATGATATGCGTAATTGTGCTTCGGTCCTTTTGGATGAAGGTATTCATAGGTCGGCTTGTGATAGGTTTCCTGAAACAGGATATAAGTGCCTATACCTGCTTCTTTAAGTTTTTTGTAGTTTTCAACAGTTGTAGCGGCAATATTTACATTGACCCTTCTGATAGCTCCATTTTTATGCTTGATACTGTAAATGGTTTTTATACTCTCAAGAACATATTCCATAGGACAGTTTTCCGGATCCTCACCGGTTTCCAGGGCCAGACGCTTATGTCCCATATCCTGGAGAGCTATTACTTCCTTTACTATGTCCTCCTGGGACAGCTGTTTTCTTGAAATATGTTTGTTGGATCCGTGGTAGGGACAGTAACGGCACTCATTTATACAGTAGTTTGAGAGATAAAGCGGTGCAAACATTACGATACGGTTACCGTAGAATTTTTTCTTTATATGTTCTGCCAGCGAAAACAGCCTGCTTTTTACATCTTCCAGTTCACATTCAAGAAGAACAGCGGCTTCCCTGTAATTAAGGCCTTTAAACCGGCCCGCCTTTTCCAGAATTTCCTCCAGCAAGATCCTGTTTTCCCTGTTCTGGTTTGCAAATTCAAGCGTTGCCAGAATTTCTTCATCATCAATAAATTCTGTTGCTATATTTGATTTACTGTTATACATACAAAGCTCCATTCCGCTGCCGTCAGCGACAATTAATTAAAATTAAATAAAAACTATACCTTGGAATATACGGTTTTTATATTGACACCGGGAACCATTCCCAGTTTTCCTGAAAGTGAACTGATCACATCATTGGGTGCATCAACTACAACACTTATGATACATACCGCCTTTTCCCGGTATGGAATCCCCATTCTGCCGATTATGTATTTACCGAAATCGTGCAGTATACCGTTGAGTTTGTCGGTGGATGAAACATCATCCACAATAATACCTATTAATGCAATCCTGGTTTCCATAAACCTGCCCTCCTCTTTGTTTCAAATACTCAAAATATAAAAGTGATTAACGTTTCGTAACGATTGACAACCAATTGGCCCTTCAGACAACAAAAAACCTGTGTCCGGAACGGCACAGGGCTGCTTTCAAATCCTGCTTCCCGGCATGCCAGAATGTGAATTTCATTTCACCAGTCTAACATTGCTCACGGCAAAAAACGCCTCAAGAAGCTCTCTTATAGCACCGTCTTACCATTTGGGACTAACCCTCATGCAAATCAGAACGATCGGTTATAATTATTCTTCGCTCTCAGCTTATTTGCTTTGAACTTGGAATGCGCGGAATGGCTTATGTCTTAGTCAATCCGTTATATTGATAATATTTTAACATACTTCATGTTAAATTTCAAGAAATAAACCTGGCTGGAATCATTGTATTTGATATTATTATCTATGAATTTATTATGAATTTTTTAAAGTAGTCTTGAAATTTTATTATTACAAAATTAAAATTAAATAAAAATGTATTAATAACTGGTTTTAAAGAGTATAATTACACCAATCCGGTAATTTTTTTATACACTATAGTTTAAATTTTTGGAGGGCGGTTTATGAATTGGTTCAGAAGGTTTATGCTGGGTAGGTACGGAGTTGATCAGCTGTCGGTAGGACTGCTGTTTCTTTCCTTTTTACTCTCCATAATATTTTATATTTTCCCGGTTGGCATATTGAATTATTTGGTTTATGTTCCCTTCCTTGTGTTTCTGTTCAGGGCTCTGTCTAAAAATCATATTATGAGGAGAAAGGAAAATACCGTTTTTTTAAAGGTATGGAATCCGGTCGCGGGCTGGTTTTATAAGAAACGCGGCAAAATAAGTGCCTATAAAACCCACAGGTATTTTAAATGTCCCGGCTGCAAGCAGGAAGTCCGGGTTCCCAAAGGCAAGGGTAAAATACGCATTACCTGCCCCAAGTGCAAGCTGGATTTTATAAAAAAGACTTAAAATACAGGCACTGCCGGACTCCGGCAATGCCTTATATTTTTTTGCTTCCCATTTTCCGCTATCGTATAAAATTAGTCCAAACACGCTTTTCTATTTCGGGCAGTGCTACATGTTCCCTGCTGTATTCCAGGGATTTCATCAGCCATGCCATTTTTTGCCCCAGTGTCTGCATTATTTGTACACCTTCCCTGTCCTGCATTACCTCCTCGGCATTTGAGCCATGGATAACATTCCAGTAATGTGAAGGTGTCGTTATAACATTGGCCAGGTTGAAGTAGTTGTTCATCTGATGAAAGGCATCCACCCCCCCTGAACGTCTTAATGAAACCAGGGCCGTTCCCGCCTTGTACTGCAGATGTGCTCCCGAATAAAACAACCTGTCCAGGAAGGATTTCATCGTTCCCGCAATACCCGAATAATAAACAGGTGAACCTATGATTATTCCATCTATCTCTTTTGTTTTTTCAATAACCTCATTTACTATGTCATCATTGAAAATGCACTTTCTGTCGGCAGACCTTGAACAGGAATTACAGGCTGTACAGCCCCTGATAATCTGATTTCCCACATGAAGTATCTCAACTTCAATACCTTCCTTCTCAAGCTGTCCGGCCATCAGCTTTATAGCTGTATATGTACATCCGTTCCTATGCGGACTTCCGTTGATAGCCAATACTTTCATACATAATTCCTCCTTCCTGTATTGAGTTATATAATTAATACTATCTTTTGAATAATTTTATGAGACCTGTCTTTTCCCTTTTGCAATAAGGTATGTATTTTGAGTTTACAGCATGATACTCCATGCACTCTTTACATTTACCATGGCGCGGGCAGGATTTCTTTTTGCAGTTGCATTGTTCCAAACCATTCTCAAGCAGCATAAATTACATTCCTCCATTATAACTAATAACTATAAAATAATTATATCAGGAAGAAACAAAAAAATCACTTTTAACTAGTAGTCTGTAACATCTAAATTCATTTCATTTAAGATTTGATTCCCGTCATTACTATACCTTCAAGTATATATTTCTGACCAAACATAAATACCACCAGGCAGGGCAGGACCACTATTGTAGATGCAGCCATTATTATATGCCAGGCCGACACATATTGTCCCTGCAATTGCTGCAGGCCGATTGCAAGTGTATACTTTGTGTCATCGCTCAAATATATTAAAGGGTTAAAAAAATCATTCCAATGAAACATGAAAGAGAATATGGTAACTACCACTATGGCCGATTTACTCAAAGGAAGGATTATCCGGGAATAAATACTTAAATACGATGCACCGTCCATTACTGCAGCTTCATCAAGTTCGGCAGGTATTGACATAAAGAATTGCCTGAACAGAAATATGTTAAAAGCTCCTCCTCCCAGAAAACTTGGAACAATAAGAGGAATAAACGTGTTATAGAACCCCAGAGTCTTCCAGCCTATGAACTGTGGTATCAAGGTAACCACGCCCGGCAGCATCATTCCGCTGAGAATAATGCTGAAAACAAGATCTCTTCCCTTCCATTTCAGCCTTGAAAAACCAAAGGCGGCCATTGTTGCTGTGAGTATTGTACCAAATGTGCCAAACACTAAAATTATTATTGTATTAAGCGCATATAATCCAAACGGGGCCATTGTTGCAGCTTCAACATAATTATCAAATGTGAAGGGATTTGGAATCCATTCGGGCGGCAGGATGAAAATTTGAGAAATATCCATAAACGAACTTCTGATCATCCACACCAGCGGAAGTATGAAGGTTATTCCCAACCCGCACAGAATAATATATACTGGAATATTTTTAATAGTCTTTTTCATATTCAGGCTTTCTCCCCCTCATAATATACCCACTTGTTTTGTGTTCTTAAAATAATGGCTGAAAATACAACAATTATTATAAACAGAATCCAGGCAAGAGCCGATGCATATCCCATGTTGGATCTCTGAAACGCTTCCCGGTACAAGTAAAATACAAAGAATAAACTTGCATCGTTTGGTCCGCCGTTGGTCATTATATATGCCTGCGTAAAAATCTGGAAGGAACCTATTATGGCCATAATGGCATTAAAAAAAATGGTTGGGGTCATCAATGGAACGGTAATGTTGAATAACTTATGAAACGAGTTCCCCCCGTCAACGTCAATGGCCTCGTAATAGTGCCTCGGTATGTCCTGAAGTCCCGCAAGAAATATAACCATGGTGCCTCCGGTACCCCAGAGCCCGATAAGTACTATTGTGGGAATTACACTTTTTTCATCAAACAGCCACGAGCTTACCGGAAGCCCCAATTTCATCAAAAGGGTATTTACCAGTCCGAAATCGGGATTCAGGATCCACAGCCATATTACTGCCGTTGCCACTGCCGGTACAATAGTCGGTATGTAAAATACCGTTCTGAAAAATGCTCTGAACTTAATATTGCTGTTCAATAACAGCGCAATGGCAAATGAGAATATGATTGATGCCGGTACACTGAGTAATGTATAATATGCCGTGGCTTTTAAAGATTTATAGAAAAACAGATCCTCTCCCGAAAACATCTTCTGATAATTTGCCAGGCCTGTAAATTTCGGCATGTTGAATCCGCTGTAATCGGTAAAGCTGAGAAACAGGCTTACTATCATAGGCACCAATGTCAGGGCAATAAATCCTATTACTGCGGGAGCGGTAAATAATATTCCATGTATGGCGTCACTTTTTATCCTTCTGCTGGATTTTATATGGTTTTCGTAATCTGTTGTCATTGTGATATTCTCCTAAAATTAGTTGAGCAATGGCCGATAGACATGCTAACCGATCATAAAGTCAATTACTATCGGCTTTCAGCAGATAGTAATTGACTGCTCAATACAATTGCACTATTTATATCAACGTTCTCTCTTACCCTGTACCAGCGGCTGGGCCTTGGCTTCCGCCGCCTTCATTGCCTCTTCCGCAGTCTGCTGTCCAAGCCATACCTTGTCAAGAGCCGGATTTACAATATCCATTATTTTATTGAAGTTTTTGACCGTACCCGTAGGAGTTGGAACACTGTAATTCAGAAGCATCCCTACTATTCCCTGAACATATCCTTCGGGACGTGCGGTAGTATTGGTGGTCCACTGGTCCAGCTTATCCTTTTCGGTAAGCCATGGTTTTGTAACAGGCATCAGATTGCCGTTCCTGTAAAGGGTAATATCCTGGCCGGGATCAACCAGATAGGCTGCCAGCTTCCAGCTTGCCTCAGCATTTTTTGTATTTGAGTAAATGGAAAGCATTCCTGTTACGGCTTGGGTTTTTAGTTCCTTCATTTTTGGCAATACTCCGCTGCCAAAGTTAAACTTTGCGGAATCTATAGGCAGATGCACCCACTGGCCGTCTATTGCCATTGCCACTTTTTTTGTCTGAAGGGCAATTTCAGTTCCCGGCAAGCCCTTCTCTGCAGTCGGAGTCGGAGCTACATGGTGGACATTGATCAAATCAGCCAGTTTTTGAAGTGCTTCTACGGCCTCCGGCTGACTTAGTCCGAACTTGCCGTCCTGAGTCACATAATCCCCGCCATTCGAATAAATAAAGTTCCCCCACAAACCCCACCACTTTGGAAAGGAGACGCCGTACTGGACGATCTTTTTGGGGTCAAAAGACGGATCCATGGCATTTTTACCGTTTTTGTCCATTGTAAGTTTTTTAGCATTTTCCACAAACTGCTCCCAGGTCCAGGCCTTTTCGGGATCGGTTGGAGGAGTTTCTATGCCTGCTGCCTGTATCATGTCCTTGTTATAGAAAAGATTAAAAACCTCAAGCCCGTTTCCCACTCCAATTATTGTATCTTTGTCAAGATAGAACAAATCCTCAGGTACGAATTCGGACAACGGTGTATCGGAATTTTCCGCTATTGTTTTTAAATTCATGAGTTTACCCTGCTCGGCAAGAGGATATGCTATGGTGGCAGATTCCAGCTGTGAGATATCAAGCGGTTCATTAGCAGCAACCATCGTGGTTATTTTGGTGTCATAATTGGTATTGGGTATAACCATTGTTTTCACCTTGATCCAGCTGTTCTCCTGTTCAAATTTAGCAATAGTTGCTTCGGTGGCTTTCTTTTCTGTAGCCGAACCCCAACAGGTATAAACTATTTCTGCAGGTTCTCTGCTTTGAGCCTGTTGAGTGCCGGAAGACACCTTTGATGCGGTGCTTTGTGACGCAGAGCTGCTGCCTTGTGTATCAGGACTGCTCCCGCAGCCGAATAAAGCTGTCGATAACATCAGACTTGTTAAAATAACTGCTGTTATTTTACAATAATTTTTCATTGAATGTCCCTCCAAATTATTATTAATCCCATCATCGATGACATTTTTATTATAGCTGCAAAAAATCCACCATAGAATTCTAACATTTATCGAATGGTGGATTCTGTTTCAAACATTTAAATTAACGGCAATGTGATCTCAACCTGTGTTCCGCTGCCTGGTACGGATGTAATATCTACACCGTATTCACTTCCAAATAACAGCTTTATCCTCTGATCAACATTTGAAATACCTATGGAATCGGAAGTTCTTTGTCCGGTATAATTCACAGTATCAGCACTCATGCCTTTTCCGTTGTCAATTACCCTGAAATAGCTTATGCCGTTTTTCAAGAATCCTTCTATTTTAATTTTCCCGCCCTGTACAATGTCTTCAAACCCATGAATTATCGCATTCTCCACAAAGGGCTGCAAAAAGAGCTTGGGCACTTTTGTAAAATTCAATTCCTCAGCGATGTCGTACTCTACAGAAAATTTATCCGTATACCTTGTTGACATTATGAAAACATAGCATTGCAGCCAGTGCAGATCATCTCTGAAATCGACGATATCCTGTTTATTTTTAACAGTGTAGACAAGCATGTGACATAAATTCATTATGATATCACTTATTTTATCGTTCCCTTCCCTAATGGCCATCCAATTGATTATATTCAGCGTATTATAAAGGAAGTGCGGGTTCAGCTGCAGGTTAAGCGCCATTATTTGAGTTTCCTTCTCTCTGATTTTTACAGCGTAGTTTTCTTCAATTAGATTCTCTATCTGTTCCCTCATTTCATTGAATTTAAGAACCAGATAACCAAATTCATCTGCCGAGTCAATAGGTACGATACTTCGGAAATCACCCCCGGCCATATTTTTCATAGCCTTTATAAGCCTGTTGATGGGTCTTGTGATCATGGCAGAAATAATTAAGGAGAGGACTATAGCCGTAATGATAAAAATAGTTGATAACGTAATTATGGAATAGACGATTGACGGAATAAAAGTACTTGCTATTTCAGCCGTCGGTATTTCCACAACCGTCATCCAATCCGTCACTGCCGATTGATCAAAGCATATAAGAGTATTGTTGATATTCATTGTACCGGATTTTTCAGCAAATACCTTATCCAGCCAGGCCGGCTTACAGGTGCTTCCAATTAATTCTTTGGCATTACCCGATACTATGCTTCCCTTGCTGTCAATGACATAATATTTAGCTCCCTTTATGGGTATGGAGTCACGGAATATTTCGTCTATAAAGTCTTCTTTAAAATAGATTGTAAGGATGGGTTTTTCAACGCTGTTGTCAAGTACCTTTAAAAGGCTTTCATCTATATAAAAACTATTAATGACTCTGGAAGCAGAAAAAACATTTTGAACCTCAAACCCAAAATCCTTTAACTCGTCATGTCCAAACATGGATAAATAGTTATATGTCGGTTCCCAGTTCATTTTACCGTTTAAATTTACAGTGTCCCTGTACAATTTTGACTTTACATAACTCTCTCCGTCCAGCATTGTGAAATTATTCCCGAAAATAAAATAGGATGTTGCTATTTGAGCACCATACACATAGTCTATCAGCGAAAAATTATCATTGATTATCCGGGTTACCTTTCTGTCCATAGACAGTACATTGCTTTTATTTGTGTTTATGTCATTGAATATTTCAAAAAGCTCACTGTTCCGTATTAAAGCCAGACTGTTCTCCTCTATTTTCGATAACTTGATATCCAATATGTTGTTTTTGCTTTTGATGATTTCATATGTATTTTTGGTTGTAAGCTCGGAGGTGAAATTAAGACTTGAAGTATAGTAATGCACTTCAAAAACAAGTACGCTGATAGTCAAAAGCAGGATATATGAAATAATCAATTTGGTTTTGAATTTAATACTTTTGATTCTGAATATTATATTTTTCATATGCTTGGTTCTCCAAAGTTAGATATCAAAGTACACCTGTATTTTACAGTAATTTGTTTGCAACGAATTTTCTGAATTCATCCGGAGACATTCCATATGTTTTCTTAAAGACCCTTATAAAATATTTCACATCCTTATACCCTATTTTCTCTGATATTTCGTATATCCTCAGCCTGTTATTTTTCAGATATTCTTTTGCTTTTTTCATACGGACGCTGAAAATATATTCGGACAAATTCATATTCGCATAATTTTTAAACAACGTGCTGAAATAATTTGAATTGAAATTAAATTTATCAGCAAGGTCATCCAATTTCAAATCTTCCATGTAATGCTTATTAATATAATCCTTACAGTCAATAAATATTTTTTCGTATCTCAGAGCCTTGTTGGAGCTAATTATGTTAACAAATTTTTTCAAATAATCATCCGCCAGTGTCTGCAGCTCGGCAAAACTCTGTACTTTATGTATATCTTCCTTTATTGAATTTATTAATAAACTGTATTCATCCTCTCTTATAAAACTTTGACATAATCTTGAGGAATTATATAAAATAAAAACTACTATTTCCTTGAGACTTTCAGGATCGGCAAACTGTTCCTCGGTAAACCTCTTCAGAATATTCCCGAAGGCACCGGACGCCGTAATGTAATCAACTTTCTTTATTGCATCGTACATTTCGTTCTCTTCAACATATTTGCCAAAGGCGTTTGAGAACCGCACAAGCTCAATCTCCCTGTAGGCAAGTATTGTGGAATTTTCAAAAAAGAATGCATAATTTACAGTCTTTATGGAATTTATATATGAGTTTATTATGCTCTGTGAATCAATGGTGAATGTGCTGCCTATTCCTATTGTTACGGCCAGGGTGTATTGTTCCTGCAGTTGTTCAGCAAAAGGCTTCAGCAGATTGGAGGTTAACATATCTTCAATTCTGTTTGAGCCGGCACTATCTTCCTGCGTCACGATAGTAACCATAATATTTTCATTATCCTGGTCAAAAAACGAGATGGAATGAAAAACCGGATCCAAAGCTATCTTTATAAGATATTTAATATCCGCTCTGTAAGAATCTATTTCCTCACTGCTGAACCGGCTGTAGTTTTTTATTTTTGTTGTTATGACAAAACCTGTTTTATACCGGTCAAACAATTCCAGAAGCTCCCGGCATTCAGTTTTTTTTAAACGGCCTTTTACAAATTTGTTCAGCTGGTGTTCCAAATAAACCGGAAATGATATGTTATAGAGCTTGCTCTCTTCCTCAGCCCTTTTGGCTTCATCAATTTTCTTTTCGGCTCTGGTTAATAATCCATCGACTTTTGCTTCATTAACAGGCTTAAGTATATAATCAAAAGCTCCAAGACTGATAGCCCTGTGCGCATATTCAAAGTCAGCATATCCGCTTAACATGATCACTTGCATTTTAGATAATATATTGCTGTGAATCTCTTCAAGGAAAGACAAACCATCCTTAACCGGCATTCTTATATCCGTAATGGTTATATCTATATCTTTGCCGTTTACAATATCCAATGCCTCCCTGCCGTTATTTGCCGGAATTATTTCGGCATCAGGCCTGAGTTTTCCAATCATCGCTATAAGTCCGTCCCTGTGAATCGGTTCATCATCTACAACTAAGATTCTATTTGACACTGCATTCAACCTCCAATAAATCAAGCATAGATTCCAACAATTAATTTATTTATGACAATAGTGGGGTTGCCGAAACACGAAGTGTACAATCATAAATCATACCGGATTTATAATATCATAAATTAAATGTAACATATATTCCACTCTTTTATTAATGGTGGAATATATTCGGCATTTTTACTTCATTTTTCTGAATTCATTAGGTGATATACCCGTTTTTGCCTTAAACCTGTTTGAAAAATAGTGTTCGTCGGTAAAGTTTAATTTAAAGGCAATTTCCTTTACCATTAGATTCGTATTCTTTAGCAGCAGTTTAGCGGTTTGAATCCTTTTTTCCAGTAAATAATCATAGGGGGTCTTTCCGAATTGTTTTTTAAACAGGCGTATTACCTGGGCCGGGGATCTGAATATGTGTCTGCCCAGATCCTGAAGACTGATATGGTCTTCCAAATGTATATCTAAATAATGTTTTATTTTTAAGGCCTCGCTATTATTTACAGATCTATTCTGGTCTACCCATAAATGTATTTGCTGAATTATTTCATGGAGAACAACAGCGGCTCTGGACAGTATTTCTTCACTGCTGTCCTTTTTGGATTGTATGGTCTCATACATCTCATTGAACAGCAGTTCCAGATTAAGCCCTTTAATATGATTTACACTGCCGAGTTCATAGGCAGCAATTAAATGTTTTATCAAGCGCCCCCTGGCATTAAACCATATTTTGACCCATGGATCCTCCCTGTCTGAATAATAGACATGATTGCTCCCCTGATGCAATATGTATATATCACCTGCTGAGGGGTGAAATATTTTTGAATTGCACTCTACCGTCCCCTGACCTCTCAGAATAAATTCAAAAACATAAACACTTGAATTTGTTCTCTTAATTTTGTAGGTTCCGTCACAATATGATATACCGGCCATTTCTATATGAAACAGACAATTGTCATTATCATTTAACGGCAGATTTACTATTTCTTCTTTAATGTTAATATACCTCACTTATTTGATCATTTTATGCATTTATAGCTCCATTAATTATCATTATAATACAATTAATATATTTTGTGTATGTGGAGGTATATACAATGAAAAATAATTTCAGGCCGGTTGCTGTTCCGCTTGTAACAGTTGACCCATATTTCAGCGTATGGTCCATGTCGGATAATCTTATGTGTGATCACACCAGACATTGGACTACAGCTCCAAACGGAATGGTAGGAATGATCAGCATTGACGGAAAAGTATGGAAATTTATGGGAAGGCTGCAGCCCGACGCCAGGCTCTATGAAACCAAGGGAGACCCCGACGGTATGGAACAAAAATCCGTATCGGTCAGTCCCCTTACGACAACATATGTTTTTGAAACGGCAGGTGTCGGTTTGACGGTTAAATTCACCACACCATTACTGCCGGAAGATCTGCACCTCTTGTCCAGACCCGCGTCTTATATAAATTTTTCAGTTTATTCAACCGATAAGTGTACTCACGACGTAAAAATTTATTTTGATGTCACAGGGGAATGGTGTGTAAATACACCCGACCAGAAAGTTGTGTGGTCGGGTGAAAGGTGCGCTGATATTGATATATTAAAGCTGGGTACTGAGGAGCAAAAAGTCCTGAACCGTTCGGGAGACGATCTCAGAATTGACTGGGGCTGCTTGTATCTGGCTGTCCCCGGCAGCAGCAGTGCTACCTCTTTTATGAAACCGTATACCGTAAGAAAAGAATTTGCAGGAACAGGCATTGTAAAACCAGATAATGAAACATGTATCCCAAGAAAAGTGAATGATAATATGCCGGTAATAGGTACTGTTCTGGACTTTGGAACAATCGGCGGCCACCCTGGAAACCGTTTTGTTCTTCTGGCATATGACGATGTATTTTCAATCGAATATTTTAACAAGCCTTTAAAAGCATACTGGAAAAAGGATGGACTTGCGGTACAGGATATGATTGTACAGGCAGTATCCGGTTTTGATAAAACCATCGCCAGGTGTGCGGAATTTGATGACAAGGTCATTACGGCTGCCGCCCAGGCCGGCGGAGAAAAGTATGCCCAGCTCCTTTCCCTCTCCTACAGGCAGGTTATTGCGGCACATAAGCTGGTTCTGGACGAAAAAGGTAAAATCCTGTTTCTATCCAAGGAATGTTTCAGTAACGGGTGTATGGCTACAGTCGATGTGAGCTATCCGTCAATTCCGATGTTCCTGCTGTATAATCCCGAACTGGTTGAAGGAATGCTGCGGCCCATTTTTGAGTATTCACGCAAAGAAGAGTGGATTTTTGATTTTGCGCCCCATGACATAGGCAAATATCCGCTGGCAAACGGTCAAAAATACAGCCATGACGGTAAAAAACTAATAGAAACCTACCAGATGCCGTTGGAGGAATGCGGAAATATGCTCATAATGACAGCTGCCGTTTCCCTTGTCCGGAATAATTTCGGCCTGGCTCTGGAAAACATGGACCTCCTGAAGA
Organism: Bacillota bacterium; assembly: GCA_023392075.1. Classification (GTDB taxonomy): domain Bacteria; phylum Bacillota; class Clostridia; order Acetivibrionales; family DSM-1351; genus Ruminiclostridium. Next base: position 28,166 of record JAEVZU010000190.1, read on the forward strand.
AATGGGCCAATTACCTTATCGAATACGGACTTGATCCGGGTGAACAGCTTTGTACCGATGACTTCGCAGGCAAGCTTGCACATAACACCAATCTATCCATCAAGGCAATAATCGGAATCGGGTGTTATTCTTTACTGCTCAACCAAATTGGCAGGGATACGGAGAGTTGCGAATATTTGCAAAAAGCCGGAGAAATGGCTAAGGAGTGGGAAAGAATGGCTGCTGAAGAGGACCATTACAAACTTGCCTTCGATACTGCCGGCTCATGGAGTTTAAAATACAACCTGGTCTGGGATAAATTGCTGGGCTTGAAGCTGTTCGATGATAAAATCAGAGAAAAAGAAGTGGCGTATTACTTGAAAAAACAAAATAAATATGGAACTCCGCTTGATTCAAGAAGGGCTTTCATAAAATCGGACTGGCTGGTTTGGGCGGCATCGCTCGCTTCATCAAAGGACGATTTTGTTAACATGATTAACCCTTTATGGGATTTCATAAATGAAACCTCCATAAGAACACCTTTTACCGACTTTTACGGTACTCTTGACGGACTGCAGAGGGAGTTCCAGCACCGTTCGGTTTTAGGAGGAATTTTTATCGGGTTGCTCAAGCCTTCCTTATTCAATCCCACAAATAAATAGTAAAGCGGGGCTGCCGAGTTCTGGAGGAATATCCGGCAGCTCCTGACCATAAGTGTTAGACCATATCATTCCGTCCCGCCTTATTATTTTACTATCCCTTTACGGCACCAACAGTCATCCCTTTAATGAAATATTTCTGCAGCGCCAGAAAAAGTATACACATGGGCAGGGCTGATATAACTATGCCGGCCATTGCGGAAGTATAATCACTTGATGTTGTGGAAAAGAAGGACTGCATTGAAACAGTGAGGGTTTTCAGGTTCTTGCTGCTTACGAAAAGACTTGCCATAAGGTAATCGTTCCATATGCCGAAGGCCTGCATTATTATTAGCGTAGCCATGGCCGGCTTTAATAAAGGCAGTACTATTGAAAAATATGTTCTGTAAATTGAGCAACCGTCTATTCTGGCTGCTTCCTCCAATTCCATAGGTACCGTTGTCATAAAGCTGGTCATCAGGAAAACCCCGAATGACATGCCTGTGGCTATGTACATAAGTATTATACCGGGTCTGGTGTTGGTCAGCCCGGTTTTATAACCAACAATATAGATTGACAGGAACAAGGCCTGTGCAGGTATCAGTATCCCTACCAGAAAATAAATATAGCTGAATTTGAAGAATTTATGATTACATCTGGAAATAGCCCAGGCTGCCGCACCGCAAAGTATGGCCAATGCAATAACAGACACAAAAGTGTAAACAACTGTATTTGTAAACGTTGTGGCAATATTGAGCTTTTTCATGGCCTTTGTGAAATTATCCAGATACAGTGTATCGGGTAATTCCAGAGGAGATTTCAGATACAGTTCCTTCTTGGTTTTAAAGGCATAATTTATTACAATGGCCAGAGGTGTGATAAAAACAAGTGTTACTATGGTCATAATTAATTGAAGAAGCGCCGATTTAAGCGTATATTTGTTTTCCGGCATTATAACTGCACCTCCTTCTCTCTAAGGAATTTAAGCTGGATTACCGCCACAAGCAGCAGCACTGCAATCAGGACTATCGACAGCGCCGAACCATACCCGTATTGGCGGCTGTTCATTGCCGTATTGTATATCTGATAAATAATTGATGTGGAAGCTCTGCCCGGTCCGCCTCCCGTTGATGAGACCAACAGGTCGTAAACCTTAAGTGATCCGGTGGTAATACCTACAACACATATAGTAATAGCAGGCGCCAGCATGGGCAGTGTAACATTTTTAAAACGTTTCCACCAGGATGCACCGTCAACCATGGCAGCTTCATAAAGGGAAACAGGAATTGACTGCAATGCAGCCAGATATATAAGCATCCAATAACCAATCCACTGCCAGTTATTCGCTATTACCAACCCGGATAATACAGTCTTTTCATTTCCGAACAGAAGGAAGTTAAAGCTGGTTCCCAGTAAATCATTTATTGAAGGCAGGACATTATTGTACATTTTAGACCAGATAAATCCGACTACGACCGCACTGATCAGGCAGGGTATGAATAAAATACTCCTGTATATTTTTTTACACTTGATCTCACCGTCTAAAATAACGGCAAACCCCAGCGCAAATACATTCTGAACGATTGTGTTAACTATTGTGAATTTTATTGTAAAAACCCAGGCATCCCGTACATAGGTATCCGAAAATAATTTTGCATAGTTGTCAAAGCCAACAAAGGTCTTGTTGGCAGATATTCCGTTCCAACTGGTGAGGGAGTATCTGAAGGCAAGTATCAAAGGTACTATCAGACCTATTGTAAAAATAATCATTCCGGGCAGAACCAGAGAAACATATTGGGCGAACATTTTTCTACTCTGTAAACTACTTCTCATAATCAGACCCCTTTATATAAAATCATCCCTTGGTCAAACGACTTCGCTATGGGATGACATTTCCTTAACGAAGACAACGCAGTTCCGAGGAAATTTAACCGTCGGCAATATTTGAATTCAGGTGCTACAGACTGCTAGGGCTTGCTGTTCGCCTTTCTGGAATCAGCGGCTTTGAGTGCGGCATCCAGGGTCGTTTTACCCTGCAGCCATGCTGCTATATCCTTTGCATTTTCCTCCTGGAAACCACCCCATATAAGTTGGGTATTGCCTGAATTGGCGTCCACTATTTTGCCTTCTGAAGCGTACTTGTCTATATCCGACTGGCTTGGATTCTTAAAGGTAGGGGTAATTTCCTTTATCATTGGAGCTGTCTTTGTAAAATCATAAACCTCTTTTAAAAGGTCAGTATCACCGGTAACTACATCAAATACCTTGTCAATAACATCCTGATACTCTGAATTCGCACTTTTCATGAAGGTAATGTTCGGCTCAAATATAAGCTTTGCATCCCCGGTCTGATTAGGGAATGGGAATACGCCGAAATCAGCATTTTCATCCACATCAAGGAAGTTTTGAATTGACCATGAGCCGGAAACCTTCATTGCCGCCTTGCCCGTAATCAGTCTCTTGTCGCATTCGGTCTGCTCAAGTGAGAAGGTTTCCCTGCTCCAGGTATTATCAAAAATCAATTTGTTATATCCATAACACTTGCGGTATTCCGCAGATTTTTCAAAAGAGACCTCTCCGGCACGGAATTTGTCTCCCCATTTAGGCTCTTTACCGAATACATCGTTTATTGCAAACTGCATTGTGATATTCCCTATGCTCCAGGTATCCAGGAAGTGAGTTGCAAAAGGGGTAATGTTCAGTGATTTCAATTTATCGATCACTGCGTTTAATTCATCAAGAGTTTTTGGTACTTCTATGTTGTTGTCCTTAAATATTTTTCTGTTATAGTAAACACCCTGGTACAAAGCATTGTATACCAGGCCTTCAACTTTGCCGTCGACCGTTACACCGGGAATTGCGGCATCCATTACCCTGCTCATGTAAGCCTTGCCCGAAAGATCTCCAAGCAAGCCCTGTGAACCGTATGTAGCCACATCCTGTGCTTTTCCGATTATTATATCGGGAAGTCCTGACTGCATATACTGCTGCATTTTTGCATTGAAATCCTGTCCCCAGCCTACACATTCCCATTCGAGCTTTATATTGGGATATTTCTTTGCCAATGCCTTATCGAACATATCCTCGGTACCGGTATCAGTAGTCGACTGACCGGCTAATACCTTTAATGTTACTTCCTGATCATCAGAAATCACCGTAGATTCTGATGCAGTACCTGTTGACACTGCCGTACCGGATGAGGTGCCGGTATCATTTGAAGAACTGCTGCCACATCCTGCAAACACTGATGCCATCATTACCGTTGAAAGAACCAAAGCCGAAATTCTTTTCATTTTCATAGGATTTCTCTCCTTTTATATTTGGTATGGTGAAATTATAGCAAAGCGGTTGGTTTGGCTGGTAGGACATTTTAGGAATAATAAGTTATACAATATTGGAATTTTCAAATCCTATTTTTTGAATTATCCTGAAGAGTCAACTTATACTCACGGGGACTTTTACCGGTAATTTTCCTGAATACCCTGTTGAAATAAGCATAGTCATCATACCCCACCAGGGATGAGATATCAGTTAAATTTACACTTCCATCCTTTATAAGTTCTATTGATTTCTCAATTCTTTTTTTTGCAATGTAAAGCATCAGGTTCTCACCCGTTTCATTTTTAAAGACCTTGGAGAGGTAGGATCTGTCTACAAGAAACTGTTTTGCAAGAGATGAAAGAGACAATTCCTCAAAATAATTTTCCGATATATAGTTTTTTATAGTCTCAATTGTCTTTTTAATGGTTTCATTGGGACTGTATGTATAGTTTTCCTTAAGTGCCGAGTCTACAATCTGGTCAAGAATACTGCAGACTTCAGACAGGTTGAATTTCTCAATTGAAATATTGAGAAGTTCAACCAGTGTATCAACCTCCATGATTTCCGAAGGTGAGTTGAAATTGTCTGAGTGATTTACCAGTATCCAGGCTATTCTGTCTATGGTCTGCTTTACCTCAAGAAACAAAATATCTTTTATATGTAAATCCTGTATGCATATCTGCTCGTAAATTATTGTTCTTATTATCTTTTTGTTGCAGTTTTGAACTGCAAAGATCAACTGATTTTCCTGCTCTGCACTTATCAATTTGTTCATTTGAAGTTTTTCAACGCTTTGAGCATACAGCTTGCTGTTCCCCTGCCTGTACCTTCTTGCCATCATCGCAAGCAAACCCTCGTTATACGAATCTCTCAAGTCGTCAAAGGAAAAATGATTCAAACTCACAGCAGCACTTATGTATGACTTTGTGAATTCCTGGAGCTTTGAAATAAGCCGGTCACAAATTTTATCAACTTCGGTCCTGTCCCTGTCTATAATTACAGAAATAAATTCATTCGGAACATAAATATTATTAAATACAATTGCATTGGAATGGCCGATGCATTCCTCCATTATGTTTTTTATCCTGTAGGATACTTTGCTTGAATCCATTGATGGAAACTTCTTTAGAATATTATTAAGCCTGTCGGTCTTTATAAGTACCAAATTAAATTTTGCAAAATTTAATTCCATTTCGAGCAGTTTGGGATTTGTAATACTTCTAACAGGCTTTTTTTCATCTCCATCAATCAGATCGCTTAATTCCTTATCATTGATTATTGAAGAGGCTATGAGCAGCTTCTCCATATTGTCCCTGATCTCAGCAGACTTCTGCCTTTTGCCTTCAATTACCCTGAAGGCCTTGTTAAGCACATTCCATATGCTGTTTTGACTTATGGGTTTTAAGATATAATCTATTGCTCCTTCCAAAAGGGCCTCCCTGACAAAATCAAAATCACTGTAACCGCTTAACACCACAACAACAATTTCGGGATTAATGTTCCGGATTCTTTTAATTAACTCAATACCGTCGATAAAAGGCATATTGATATCGGTTATAACCACATCCGGGCAGTCCCGGCCGATTTTCTCCAGCGCGTCCTCCCCGTCACAGGCAGCCTCTAGCCTCTCAATTCCAAACTCGGTTGAACTTATGAGCAATTTCAGGTTTTCTCTTATCCAAATCTCGTCATCAACTATCAGGATCTTATACAGTTCCGTTTTCAAGTCAAACTCTCCTCTGCCTCAGAATCGTTTTTTATATGCGGGATATACAGTGATACATTGCTGCCTTCACCGTTTTTGCTATATACTTTGATGCCATAATCGTTTCCAAATAAAAGCTTTACTCTTGTATTTATGTTATTCAAGCCGATTGAAGATTCCTTGTCCAGCACATCTGAATTTGAGCTGTCCAACGAACTGTTTATAAGTTCCGCATCCATTCCGATACCATTATCTATCACTGAAATTACAATATTATCTTTATCCAGAACTCCCTTTATCCATATCCTCTTATCCCCGTGTTTATGCCTTAAACCGTGCTGAAGGGAATTTTCAACCAAAGGCTGTATGGATATTCTCGGAATGTTCTTTTTCAACAACCGGTTGTCTATATCTATCTGGTAGTTAATTGCGTTATTCTCTCTTACATTCATAACGTACATGTAGTTTTTTAAATGTTTTATTTCATCTTCTATTGCAGCTAATGGATTTTTCATATCCAGACTGTATCTGAATATATTTGACAGGGCTTTGCACAGGGTGCTGACGGTGTGGCAATTCTGGGATGTGGCTATTCCGCTCATGGTATCCAGTGTATTGTATAGAAAATGGGGATTCACCTGCGCCTGGAGAGCTTTGAATTTGGCATTGTTCATAGCCAATTGAGACTGATACTCCTCAAAAATCAAGCCTTCTATGGTATCAAGCATATTGTTGAAATTTTCACCCAGTTCACCGATCTCATCATTTCTGCAGTATTCTACTCTCAAAGAGGTATTACCTTTTTTTATCTTTTTCATGGTCTCAACCATATTGGTAAGCGGAGTGGTTATTCCCCTGGCCAGTAAAATGGAGGATAGTGCGAAGGCAAATAATAGTGTCAGTGCAATTATAAGCAAATTCCTGGTCAGTACCTGCTGATTGACCTCCAGCAGTCTCTGGGGAGTGAGGCAAAATGCAATAAAGGAATACCTGTTATTTGGAATGGAGAAAAATTCGCTGTCTTCTGTTGCCCCGTTACTTTTGATTTGCGGAGAATTTTTTAATACCAGGTCAACTGTATGGTCATAATATACTTTTTGTTTTTGTGTGGGATTGCCCACTTTTATAATAGGCCGGTCTCCCTTACATTGCAGCCACACTATCTGGTCATCCGAATACACATATTTTTTTATAATTTTGTTCAGGGATTTCTGATCTATATCGCATACCATATATCCGATAGTTCTGGTGGCATTTTTATAGAATATTTTAAATACAAACCGTACAAGATCCTCTTTTCTGTTATCGTTGAAATAGCTGGAGACCAGCATCTCTTTTTTGTTGGATTTTATGTAATCTTTTACAATATCGGCATTGCTGCCTTCAGAATTATTAAATATATCGCCGGGATAGGAATATTTGGGACTGTATGATGCCCTGTACAAGCTTATCAGCTTGTTGTCATTATTATAAATGTACAGGGCTTTTACATTGAATGAGGCATCAAAAGCTGAAATAGCCAGGTGATGTGCTACGTTATAATTAATTTCATTTCCATACCTGTCTGTCAGGGTACTGACCGGCATGGAGCCTGCAAGATCATCAATAAAATTCTTCTGCTGATAAACCGAGGCCATATTATCTTCCGTTTGTTTAATAAAATTGGAGACGTCCTCCTGCATATTCCGCATGGAATTAAAGCTGGCATCCCTGGCCTGACTATATATCTGTTTGGAGGATTGATACTGAAAAAACAAAGTCTGAACAATAAGCGCCAGCAATGTACTGACGGTACAGAGCAGCATTATTTTCATTCTCATACTTACAGACCATTTCCTATATTTCATAGGATCACACCTTTATCAGAGTATTTTAAAATATTATGTTTTTTATGTTTTTATAGAGGGATTATATCAGTGTATTTTTTTAACGTCAATACAGGCAGTCTAAATGCAGCATTACATTTTAAAGTCACAAAAGCCGGGTTGCATCACACTCCCCGGCTTTTGCATTTTATCCGCCTGTTTCCGGACTATAATTCTCACAGTCCCCTGCATGCCCGTATAAAATTTACTTATCCAAGACTGTCCAGTGCATTAGCGGCATGATAGGAGCTTCTGACAAGAGGCCCGGCCGTAACATGTCTGAATCCCAGGCTGTAAGCAGCAGCTTTGTACTCCTCAAACCTTCCTGGTGTGACAAATTCTACAACCGGATGATGCTTCAGGGATGGTGCAAGGTATTGTCCTATTGTAAGAATATCACAGCCATATTCCCTCAGATCCCTGAATACTTCTGTCACTTCTTCCGGCTTTTCGCCCAGACCCATCATAATCCCTGATTTGGTATATATTCCTCCGTCTTTTTCCTTCACATTTCTCAACAGCTGGAGGGATCTCCTGTAATCTGCCTGTGGCCTGACTTCGGGATAGAGTCTGTTCACAGTTTCTATATTGTGGTTAATTATGTCCGGCGCTGCCGAAACAACAGTATCCAGAGCTGCCTCATCTCCTTTGAAGTCAGGGATGAGAACCTCTATTGTTATTCCGTCACAGCTCCTTCTCACCTTTTCAATAACAGAGGCAAAATGTCCCGCTCCTCCGTCCGGAAGATCATCCCTTGTAACGGAAGTAATGACCACATGCTTTAGTCCCAGTGCTCCGACAGCCTCTGCAATTTTTTCTGGTTCCTCCTCGTCTATGCCGGTGGCCGTGCCCTTTTCCACATTGCAAAACGTACAGTTTCTTGTACAGAGATTCCCCAGAATCATAAAGGTTGCGGTTTTTCTGCTGAAGCATTCCATGATGTTGGGGCAGGCAGCCTCCTTACACACCGTATGAAGTGCCAGGTTTCCCAATACTTCTTCCACCTGGGTCCTGTTTTTTCCGCCTATTGTCTTGATCTTAAGCCATTCAGGCTTTCTCTGATACATCGGGCACACCTTCCTTCTTCATCAATTCCTCCAGTTTTGGTCTTTCAAGGGTTTCATATCCAAAAACACGGCAGAAATACTTTATTACAAGTTCATACATGCTTTCCATATCCAATTCGGTGCCCGCAAGCCTTTGGAGGGAGGTAACACCCCTGTCGGTTATTCCGCAGGGATTTATCCAGCTGAAATGCTCCAGACTTGTATTAACATTGAATGCAAAGCCATGCATTGTAACCCATTTTTTTACTGCTACACCTATTGCCGTTATCTTTGAATTGCCAACCCATACCCCGGTATATTCTCTTTCGTCCCGGCGGGCTTCAATACCATATTCCTCCCTCAGCAGCGAAATAAATATATCCTCAATTTTATAAACATAATCCTTAATGCTTTTATTCCGGTTTTTAAGGTCTACAACGGGATAACCCACAAGCTGCCCCGGACCGTGATAGGTGACATCTCCGCCCCGGTTTACCTCAAAAACCTTCACTCCTCTTTGCAGCAGCTCCTCCCGGGATAAAAGGATATTCCCGTATTCTCCTCTTTTGCCCAGGGTGAGCACAGGAGGATGTTCCAGGAGCAGCAGGGTATCTTCTATCTGGTTTCTCTGGCGCATTGCCAGTATGCTCTCCTGTATTTCCAATGCAAACGAATATTCAATTTTCCCAAGCTTTACTATGTTTAATCTATCCATATCAACCTCCACGCCAACTTTTGGCGCAAATAGTAATGAAATTATCGTGGAGCTACGCGTCAAATTATTATTGTATTTAATTTTTTAAGCTATATACCCTTCCCCGATGACTTTTTTGGAGCGGCATGCACCGCCCTTCCGGTACTTGCCAGTACTGCCTCATAAAAAGCTTCGGACAGTGACGGGTGTGGGTGAACAGTTGCTGCAATGCTGTTTACGGTAAGCCTGTTCCTTATTGCGATTACCCCTTCTTCAATGAGTTCACCGGCATGAGGTCCTAAAATATGCACTCCTATTATCTCCTCGGAGTCTGCGGCCGTCAGAACTTTTATAAAGCCCTCCTCTTCCCCCAGTGTCATTGCCTTGCCATTTGCCCCAAACATGAACTTGCCGGCATTGTACTGTATTCCCCTGTTTTTTGCCTCTTCTTCCGTAAGTCCTGCCGAGGCTGTCTCGGGAAATGAAAACACACAGGCCGGCACCGGTTCAATCGAAGCCGGATCGGAACAGCCCAGCAACTTTTCAACGGCCCTTTTCCCCTCTTCGGCCGCAACATGCGCAAGCATGATACCTCCCGTGACATCTCCGGCCGCAAATATGCCCGCCAGATTTGTGGCTCCGGCTTCTCCGGTTCTGATTCCACTGTCATCGAATTCAACACCAATTTCTTCAAGGCCTATATTCCTCACATTAGGCTTCCTTCCGGTTGAAACAAGCACCTTCTCAGCCTCAACCGCGGCTGTTCCGTTTTTGCCCTCATAATAAACCGTAATTCTGACTCCCGTTTTCTCAAACCTTGTCACCTTTGCTCCCGTTTCCAGGACTATACCGGTTTTTTTAAGAAACATGGCCAGCCTTCTGCTTATTTCTCCGTCAAAGCCTGTCAGTATACCGGGCATATATTCTATTACGGTAACCTTTGATCCCATCTGGTTCAGTATTCCGGCAAATTCAATGCCGATAACTCCGCCGCCCACTATTATTATTGATTCAGGCACCTTTTCCAGGTTAAGGAGCTCGTCACTGGTCATAACACCCGGCAGGCCGGCGCCTTCTATGGGAAGCGTTGCAGGACCGGACCCTGTGGCAATGAGGATACCTGCACCCTTTATCATTACTTTTTCATCCCTGCAGGCGACCTCCACCGTATTTCTGTCAATCAGCCGGCCCCGGCCGTTTATAACTTCTACCCCATTGGCTTTAAGCAGCTGCCTGATCCCGTCGGTCAGCCTGTAAACCATATCCTGCTTTCTCTCAAGCATTTTTTTGATATTTATGGAAAAGCCGTCAATATCGATTCCAAATACAGCCGAACCCTTAATATCCCGTATGAGCTGAGCACTCCGGTACAAAGCTTTTGTAGGAATACAGCCTTTATTCAGACAGGTGCCGCCAAGACTCTCCATCTCAACAAGTGCTGCCTTCGCTCCCAGCTGGGCTGCCCTTATAGCGGCATTATAGCCTCCCGGGCCGCCTCCCAAAATAATTACGTCTTTTTCCATATTAACCTCCTAAGCCATATTATGGCTTTGAGCCGCATAGCGGCCACAAACTGTAATGAAACTGATTTATATATCACAGCTGCAAAGTGGTACATAACTTAAGACGGGATTTCTTGCCGCCTTTGCTTCATCCAGTCTGGTCACCGCCGTAGTATATGGTGCTCCGCGTACCAGCCCGGGATCATTTTCAGCCTCCCCGGCAATCTGTACCATTGCGGCGATAAATTCATCCAGGGTTTCCCTGCTTTCGGTCTCTGTGGGCTCGATCATCATACATTCCTTAACTATAAGGGGGAAGTATATTGTCGGGGGATGATAGCCAAAATCAAGCAATCTTTTTGCAATATCAAGGGTCGATACGCCAAGCTCCTTCTGCTTCTGCCCCGAGAATACCACCTCGTGCATGCAGGCAGTATCATAGGGCAGATTGTAATAATCTTTGAGTTTAACCTTAATATAGTTTGCATTTAAAACCGCAGTTTCTGAAACTTCCTTAAGCCCCTTTGCCCCCATGGTCAATATATAGGCATATGCCCTTACGACAACTCCGAAATTTCCGTAAAAAGCTTTTACCCTTCCGATGGATAAAGGCCTTTCATAGTCAAGGTAAAACCCATCCTTTCCTTTTTCCACAAGGGGTCCGGGCAAAAAGTCGATCAGCTGCCGCTTGACTCCTACAGGTCCGGAACCCGGCCCTCCTCCTCCGTGAGGCGTACTGAAGGTCTTATGGAGATTGAGATGCACCACATCGAACCCCATATCTCCGGGTCTTGAGATTCCGAGGATGGCATTGGCATTGGCCCCGTCGTAATACAGCAAGCCCCCCGCCTGGTGAACAATGTCGGCTATCAGCCTGATGTTTTTGTCAAAAAGTCCAAGAGTATTTGGATTAGTGAGCATTAAGCCTGCAACCTCATCACCCATGGCTTTCTTCAGGCTTTCCAGATCAACGCCTCCGTCAGCCGCCGATTTTACTTCGATAACATCAAACCCGGCTACTGCTGCAGATGCAGGATTTGTTCCATGCGCCGTATCCGGTATGACTATTTTTTTTCTTTTGAAATCGTGGCGGTATTCATGATAAGCCTTGATTATCATAAGGCCAGCCAGCTCTCCGTGAGCACCGGCAGCGGGCTGCAGGACTACTCTGTCCATCCCCGTGATTTCAGACAGCATCATGTCTATATTGTACATCAGTTCCAATGCGCCCTGAACACTCTTGGGGTCCTGGTAGGGATGAATTTTTTCAAAACCCGGTAAGGCTGCCGCATCCTCATTTATCTTGGGGTTGTATTTCATTGTGCACGAACCCAACGGGTAAAAGCCCGAATCAACGCCGTGATTCCTCTTTGAAAGGGCCGTAAAGTGTCTTATTACATCCACCTCACTGACCTCAGGCAGATTTGCAGGCTTTTCCCGCAGCAGCTCCGAAGGGTAAAGCTCATTTATAGCCTTCTGGGGAACATCACATTCAGGAAGTGAGAAGGCCTCCCTGTCCGCAATGCTCTTCTCAAAAATCAGGGATATGTCTTGATACATAACTATAAAACCACCTTTCCCGCCAGAATATCTATTTCTCTCCTGGACCTTTTTTCGGTTACCGCTACAAGCCAGGTATTTTTAAGTTCTTTATAGAATAAGCCGGTCTCCAGACCGCCAATTATTTTCTCCTGCATAAGCTTTTCATTGAGTTCCTCTACATTTCCATTATACTCCAAAACAAACTCCTTAAAAAATGGAGTATTGAAAACAGGCTTGAAGGAGCCCGACTCCATAAGCTTTTCACAAGCGTAGGCCGCCTTTCTTGCACAAAGCAATGCGACCTTTTTAAGCCCTTCCTTCCCCATTACCGACAGGTATATCGTTGCATTAAGAGCATTCAAAGCCTGATTTGAGCATATATTTGAAGTGGCCTTTTCTCTTCTGATATGCTGCTCTCTGGTCTGGAGCGTCAGTACAAAACCTCTCCTGCCATTTTTATCGGTGGTTTCCCCGACTATTCTGCCGGGCATTTTTCTCATCAGCTGTGCGGTAGTTGCAAAAAAGCCAAGGGAAGGTCCCCCGAAGTTCATTGCATTACCCAGACATTGCCCGTCCCCAACGGCAATATCCGCTCCCAATTCTCCGGGGGCTTTGAACAAAGCCAGTGATATGGGATCACATATAACAATAAGAAGTGTGCCTTTCTTATGCAGCAGCTCGGCCAGGCCGGTATAATCCTCAACTATACCGAAAAAATTCGGCGTTTGAATTATTACAGCCGCAATATCCTCCGTAAGCCCGGCCTCCAGGTCATCCCTGTCAATCCTGCCGTCCTTGTACCCAAAGACATTCAAAGCTGTTCCTTTAAACCTTGAATATGTGCTCAAAACCTCTCTGGTTTCAGGATGCACCGAATATGCCGCCAGAATACCGTTCCTTTTTGTGGCTCCGCAAGCCATTGCCGCTGCCTCTGCGGCAGCTGTGGCCCCGTCGTACATGGAGGCATTGGCCACCTCCATTCCGGTGAGTTCCTTTATCATGGTCTGATACTCAAATATTGCCTGCAGAGTGCCCTGGCTGATTTCAGGCTGATATGGAGTATACGCGGTGTAAAACTCCTGCCTTGAGGACAGGTGCTTAACTACGCTGGGTATAAAATGATCATAGACTCCGGCTCCGAGAAAGCAGGTATAACCGTCCGTATCTGCATTTTTACCTGCCAGTTCCCTCATATGAGCCATAAGTTCAATTTCCGAAAGTGCATCTGGTAGCTGAAGGCTTCTGTTCAACTTCAGACTGTCGGGAATACCGGAAAAAAGCTCGTCTACAGAACCAAGACCCATGTCCTTCAGCATTTCCGCCCTTTGCCCCGCAGTATTGGAAATATATCGCATCAGCCTTCCTCCTCTTCACAGAATTTTTCATATTCTCCGGCATCCATCAAAGTATCAAGTTCATTTACATTTCCCAGTTCTATAACAGCTATCCAGCTTTCGTAGGGATTGGTATTTACATTTCCCGGACTGTCCAAAAGTTCTTCATTGATATCCGCCACCGTTCCTGAAACCGGTGTATAGATATCGGAGGCTGCCTTTACTGACTCTACAACTCCGAGAGTATCTCCCTCTGACAGAGCGGAAGCTTTTTCCGGCAGTTCCACATACACTATTTCTCCCAATGATTTCTGGGCATAATCGGTAATCCCGATGTAAGCCTTTTCTCCTTCTACCTTCACCCATTCATGTTCCTTTGAATACTTTAATCCTTCAATAACCTTAAACATGCAAATACCTCCGATAAATTATTTTTTGTATTTTTTACTATAAAAAGGCAGGCTTATAATTTTAGCCTTGGCGCATTTCTTTCTTATTTCGATATCAATTACATTCCCCTCATGGGCATATTCCGAATTTATCAATGCCATCCCTATATTGCTTTTCAATGTGGGAGAATAAGTTCCGGTAGTTACGAAGCCTTCGGTTTTCCCGTCTATTTTCACTTCATAATGGTTTCTCGGTATTCCTCTCTCCACCATTTCAAAACCAACCAGTTTTCTTTTGAGACCTTTTTCCATTTGCTCCCGAAGTGCTTCTTTTCCGGTAAAACTCTCTTTCTCAAGCTTGACAAATCTTTCAAGCCCTGCTTCAAGGGGTGTAATTTCTCCTGATATTTCCTGTCCGTACAAGGGCAGTGCAGCTTCAAACCTGAGAGTATCCCTCGCACCAAGTCCCACCGGAACCAGGCCTTCCTCCTGCCCGGCTTCAAGAATCCTGTTCCACAGAGCCTCACCGCTGCCGGCCTCAAGGTATATCTCAAAACCGTCCTCTCCCGTGTATCCCGTCCTGGATACTATTGCACTGAAGCCTCCAACCGTTACCCGAGGCAGAAAATGGTAGAACCTTATGTCCGAGAGATTTGTATCCGTAAGAGTCTGCAAAATACTTTCAGCCCTTGGACCCTGGATGGCCATCTGGACAAAATTCTCCGACACATCGGCAATATCGACCTTTCCCCGTCTGTTTTCCATCAACCAGTCAAAATCCTTAAGGGTATTTGATGCATTTACCACCAGCAGATAGTATTCCCGGGAATACTTATATACAAGCAGATCATCAACAACGCCACCATCCGGATAACACATGGGGGAATAGACTATCTGGTTTTCCCTTGCCTTTAAAATACTGTTGGTTACAAGACCTTCAATAAACCCTTCGGCATCCGGCCCTTTTACAATTATTTCTCCCATATGGGATACATCAAATATACCAGCTGCCGTTCTTACCTTTTGGTGTTCTTCTATGATTCCTTCATACTGGACCGGAAGCTCCCACCCTTCGAAATCAATCATCCTGCCGCCAAGTTTCACATGTGCTGCATAAAGCGGTGTCCTTTTCACAACAATACCCTCCCTTTTAAAGTTTTAGTTTCTGCATTCCCTGCATTTTGGTAATAAAAAAAGAAGACAACAAAAAATGTCATCTTCCTCTGTTTCCAAACCTGAGAGATTCCTCCCCGCCGTACACGGTTTGTTGCTCCTTCGGTGCCGGTTTTCTCCGGCTTTTCAGAGATATGTCCGAAAGCAGTCCTTTTACCTGAAAGGTTCACTGCAATACGACTTATTGCAATTTTCTTCTTCGGTGCCGGTAACGGTCTCTCCTGCTTCCATCATCCATACTTCATTATATTAATAATTTATACCGATATCAACTATCAACGCTTATTATAAAAATCTTTATAAAGTATTCGTCAAAGATAACCGGACTTCCTCTTTTTTCATCTTATTTAATAAACAATAAATCCTAACGTTTAATATAATTTTTCTGAAATTCCTGCTCTATTATAATCATACTATGCTTAATCTTATTTATTACAACTAATTTTTCACTTGCGATCATTGTTAAATACTTCCTCGTCATCTGTCAATCTATTTCAAACCCAACCCCTTGGTGCCCTGATAATTCCCAAACGCTGCTGGATGTCTCCGGAATCAATGTCCGGCTACCGCCAAAATATGCATTAAATCCTATTAAGTATTTATTCATAGTTCCTGACAAATTAAATTCAATTGACCTTTGGTAAATTTTTAGCAGTTTTTTATTTCGCAATGCTTGACAAAAAAATAAGATGATGATATTGTTATAGCAATTGATAGCGTTATCAATTTGAA
>JAEVZU010000276.1 GCA_023392075.1 Bacillota bacterium
CCGAGCGTCAGAGAGCTCTTGAGATTTTAAAGGAACTGGTTGCAGAAAATACCGCCAGATTAAATAAATTCAGGGAGATGGGTGTAAAGAATCTTCCGGAATATAATGAGATAGCCGAAAAGAAGCTATGCAGAATAGTTATAATTTGTGATGAAATAGCCGAAATGCTTGATAAAACCGGTCTGGGGAAAGCAGATAAAAAGATTTATGAGGAAATTGAAAAGGAGCTGTCCACACTTGCCAGACTATCCAGAGCCACAGGCATAAACATGCTTCTGGCTACCCAGCGCCCTGATGCAAAGGTTATACCGGGACAGATCAAGAATAATCTTCCCATAAGAATTTCAGGGAGGATGGTAGATCCCCAGGCGTCGGAAATGGTATTGGGCAATACAAAAGCTACTGATATGGATGAGACCCGGGGAAGGTTTATGTATTCCATCGGAGCGGATACCTTTGAGTTCCAGGCTTATGCTTTCGACGACAGGTTCTTAAAAAAAGGTGATTATGAGCAAGGCAGCATACTCACAGCGAGTGAGGATATTTCTGTGGAAGCGGATGAAAAGACTTATGTTACATATGATTTTCCGGACTATTCTGATCAGCCTGAGAAATTTGAAATCAATAACACAGCTGAAGAAGAGCTTGCTGATGATCAGGAGCTTGAAGGATTCTGATGATTATTTAATAAAGAAGGTGATTTCTATTAAAGTATGGGAACATAATGAATTAGCTCAGGACTTGGCAAATATTAAACAAACAAATTTTCTCGATGTACATTTAGGCAGTTCATATTTAAATGACCATGGGGTTCAAAGAGCAGATGTTATTACGGTAAAACCTTCATACTCACGATTTTGTGTAACAATTTATGAAGTAAAAGTGTCCAGGTCGGATTTTTTCAGTGACATTAGAAGCGAAAAGTGGAAGGGATATTTAAAGCACTGTCATAGATTTTATTTTGCAGTGCCGGCAGGAATAGTAAAAAAGGATGAAGTTCCTCCGGAAGCGGGGTTGATTTATAGGGCTGAGAACGGTTGGAACACTCAGAGAGCTCCTGGAGTGAGAAACATTCAAATTCCGCAGGAAACTTTATTATCCTTGCTGTTTTGCAGAGAAAGGCCTCAATTTTATGAGCATAAGAGAGACCGGTTGTGGCAGGTGTATGATTACAGCAAGCGGGAAGAAACTTATAAAATGCTTGGCAGAGAAGTTGGGGAAGCTTTACGTAATTTGGATGAATACAAAAGAAAGAAAATTTCATATGAAAATCTATCAAAAAGAATCAGAGAAGACATTATATCGGTTTTAGGGACTGAGATAGCAGATGCAGATTTACCTGAATATGACCTTCGGGATTTGGTCAGGCAGATTTTGGATAAGTCGAAAAAGATTGCGCTTATACCGAGTTGAGAAAGGAGTGTGGCAAAATGATTTTATATATCAGACTTAAAGGTTGCAGGGCTTTGCCGGTAAAAGCTCATAGAGTACTGGCGGAAAGATATCCGAAACTTGAATTATATGCACATTTCGGAGTAAAAGAAGGGGAAAAGCAGTATCAAAAAAACACATACTGTATATCTGATAAAAATGGGCTGGCTATCGCAAAATTTAATTATTTTACTTTGAAAGATGTAATTAAACATGTTATAGAAAGAATTGATTTTCATGGTGAAGATAAGGTGGCATTACAAGTTAAGCTTTGTGATTTAAAACTGAATAATACATGAATTTATAAATTGCTTGACTAGCTAATATATTAATTATAATATTTGGTAATAGTATGAAAAAGATTTAGTGAGGTTCTCAAAATGATAGTTAAACAACATTTGGACAGTATAATGGAAAACTTGTTTATACAACCGGTTGGTAATGGTTATATAGACTGTATTTGTCCCAATAAAAGCATTAATAGATTTATTGACGAAATGGATAAAATCGGAATTAGTATAACAGAGTTCACATGGTGGTGCTTTGTTGATGAAGGACATGAGCCATGTGGAATGGGAGGTCCGATTAATAAATATGGCTCAGGTTGGTTTAGTGAAATAGGTATGGAATCAACGTGTAAGTTTTCTAATAATAAAGAGTTAAAAAAGTATTTACTTTATATTTATCCTCAGAGTAATGAATATAAGGAGTGCTATACACCGGCATTTTGGTTAGATGTACCTGAAGACTGGAAAAATCCACACCAAGAATCCACTAAGAAAGTGAATATCGAAACTGAGCAGTGACGTAAGAGGTGAAACCTGATGTGGTAATCTTTCAATATAGTATTATTTGTAATGAATTGCTTTTAAGGCTACCTGACTCAAATAAATACATTAAGCCATATTACATAATTTTTGCAGGTATTTATCCTTCACTAATGATTTTTATAGGAATTCAGGTTAAGAGGTTTTTTGTTATAAAAAAAGAGGTACAAATCGAAGAATAAGCTGAATTTAAAAACTTAACTGCTTTTATTTACGTGTTTAGGAGTTAATTATGAGAAGACTGGGAATACAAGATTTTTTAATATTTGCTTTAGTTTTGGTGCTTATGACTGGAAGCAAGCAGGATGCCTTTGTAAAAGTACAACTTGAGTTCGATAATGAGTATTTTGAATTGTGTGATAGCGTTATAACTGATACAAGGGAAATCAGCCGGGAAAAAGCATATGAGATGGCTCAGAAATTACAATCAGATGATTGTGCTCAAAAATTAAAAAAATTGAAAGAGTTACTTATTGTTATGGAGCAAAATCAAAACATAAAAGATAGTTATTCATTTTCGTATGGAGTATCATATAGTGAGTACGATGATATTGTGATGATAAAAGAATCTTATAAAATATGGGATAAATTATCAGATGATCAAAGGACAGATATTGCCAGGAAATACGGAATTATTGTTACTACGTATAGCATGGAAAAGGATGACCGAATAAAAAAATAGCAGATAATAAATTTATTCTATACCACTTTGTAAACTTAATAGTGCGGTAGGGATTTATTCTTGACAAAACGACATTCCCAAAATAGTATCATATATAGTAACTTGATAGACAATTTTTGGATGACTATCAAAGTCATCGATAAGAGGACTTATATGAAATCTAATGTAATATACAGAGTAAAAGTAATCGGAACGTACATAATTATAGCTTTAATAATGTTATTCTTTGTTATGGATATAATTTTTAGTTATAGATCATACAGTTTTCTTTATAGTAATTATACAAAAGTTTTTTTGGAAGTTACTCAAAGTATAGAAGAATCTGATACCCACGATTTAGTGAATCCTTCTGAAACAATTACTGAAACCCAAATGAAAAATTTACTGGAGGAATTTGGATTTATTGAGGAATCAAATATTTCTAAAGTGAAGGAACTTTCTGAAATTTTAATAACAATGAATGAAAAAAACACTATTAGTAAGGGGAGAAGAGCTACCTATAATAAATTAGTTAACGCTCAAACGTGTCTAGAATCGATAGTATTTCTATCTAATAAATATCTTAAAACAAACAATGATTACAATTTGAAGGATGACAAAGAAACGTTATTAAATGACTACCTACAAATAATGATTATGCGAGATACAATTTAAAACCATAGATAATATCAAGGATTAATCTATTACCGCACATTCAGAAACTGAATGGCGGTTTTTCTATGTCCGCAGTTCAGCCGCAAAGTAAAGCTG
>JAEVZU010000282.1 GCA_023392075.1 Bacillota bacterium
CAAAGACTTCCAGCGCTACCTTCATACTGCCCTTGCTCCTGGCATAGCTGCACAATTCCTTTGTGGATTTAATCAAAGCCTGATAGGACTGCTCCTTTGTTTCCTCCAGATATTTGCCTGACAAAAAAGCAAAGCCTGAAGCTCCCATTTCATACGCCTCATCAATTCCATCCTTCAGATTTGCAACAGCTGCCCTCCTTTTGCTCTCATCCGGGTCGTTTATATTCATGCCGGTAGTGAGCAATCTGGGCTGTCCCCCATAGGCCACCGTCATATGGGAACTGTCCAGCATTTTCCTGACATTCTTTCTTGTCTGCGGGTCTTTGATCCAGGTTAACTCGATTGCATCAAAGTAACTGTCTGCAGCAATCTTTTTCACCGTCTCTTCAATAGGCCCTTCACCTTTCATTGTGGCGGGATAGGCCATAAAATGGATCAAGCCCACCTTCATATACTTTCTTATGGATTCGTACATATTGACCTCCTAAGCCATATTATGGCTTTGAGCCGCATAGCGGCCACAAAACTGTAATGAAATCTCTTCACTCCCTCATTAGCTATAAGGCGAATAAAGGAGGGTTAACCGGCCATGCACACTAGGCTTCCTCACCTCTTGCCAGCTTGACATGAGAATCCGCCATTTCATACCCTGCCGCCTGAGCACAGGCAGTGTTCAATTCAAGTGCTGTTACTGCTGTTGCCGCAATTTCAGCCAATCTCAGCACATTTACATTATCGTCCACACTCTTTCCGAAGCCTCCGCAGCCGATGAGCCTTAAGGCTTCCTTTGCAGTTCCGAACATTGTGCCCCCTCCGATGGTTGCCAGCTCCATGCAGGGCAGGGAAACCATAAAATGGACACCGCCTTCTGCTGCATCAGCCTGCACAAAGCAGCTGGAGGAGGAAATGACATGTGCCAGATCCTGTCCGGTGGCCGCGTAAAATGCCGCCACCGCATTTGCCGCATTTACGTTGAAACCGGCTATGGTTCCGCTGTAGCAGGAACCCAGATAGCATTTATGGAAAACTGTCTTCTCAACACTTCTGGCGTTCACTCCCTTTTTAAATACGGCCTTTAAAACCTCATCCGTAATGAATACCTCGGTCTGTATGGATTTTCCCCGGCCGTTCAAAACATTAATATGGGAGGACTTCTTATCCGAGCAAAGATTACTGCTTATAGTTATAAGCCTCCATTCGGGCATTCTTGCCAGAATCCCTCTTGTAATATCGGCAGAAGCTTTTGTTACACCGTTCATTCCCATTGCGTCACCGGTTTTAAAGGACATTCTCAGGAACACTTTTGTACCCAGCTGATAGGGATCAATCTGCTCAAGCCGGACAAACGGGTCCCTTGACAACAGGGCCAGTTCTTTGAACAGCTCTTTATCCGTTACAATTTGCCCGCAGAATCTTCTGGCTTCGGCAATATTGGGAGCCTCTATCAAAGGTGCTCTGGTCATTCCGTCAAAATGCACCAGGGTGTTCAGTCCTCCGGCCAGATTAATAGCCTTGATTCCCCTTTGAACTCCTGCTACCAGAGCTGCTTCGTTGGTTGCAAGCGGAATATATACCCTCTCATCCACAAACTGTCCTTTGATTTTTACTGGACCGGCTATTCCCATAGGTATGGTTGCAGCTCCTATTTTTCCTTCAATTCCTGCCAGGATCCTTTCTCCGCCAACCAGTGAACAGTTGTCCAGACGGGTATTCTTTATGATATCCAGACCGGTTCCTGTTGCTTCCTCAACTGCTTCGCAACGGACATAAGCCGCATCGTTGCATGCTTCCCTTATATTTTCCGGATCTGATCCGTAAATCTGAGTAAAAATGACGCTCTCAAGATTCTGGCTTTTAATCTCTCCGGATATGTATTTTTTCTTTATGTCCAACAACTTTGCATTCATTTAACCGCCCCCTTTATAACTACAGTTCTTTTAAAGTCTGTTTAATATCTGCTTGTGTCGCCAGAATGACGGGCGCAATGAGATCTTAAACAGGCTCTTATACACATTTGCCGTGCAAAAGTGTACTTAAAGTTTGAGCATACTCCCCTGCCTCATAAATCTGCTTCAGATCTATTCCTGTTTCTATTCCCATCCTTTGGAACATCTCCACCAGTATTTCGGTCTGACAGTTCCCCTTGGCACCGGGTGCATAAGGACACCCTCCAAGACCTCCGGCCGCACCGTCAAATATTCTGATACCGGCCTCGAAGGATGCCAGGTTATTGGCAAATTCCAAACCGTAATATTTATGATAATGAACAGCAAGCTTTGCTCTTGTAAGTTTTTCGTTTATCATTTTTGGAATTTCATATGCCGAAACCGGATTTGCCATTCCGGTTGTATCTCCAAGCGAAATTTCGTATGAACCGTACTCTTCCAGCTTTAATGCAATCTCAAGAGCCCGCCGGGGACTCATTTTTCCTTCGATAGGGCACCCAAAGACAGTTGCTATATAAGAGCGTACCTTAACTCCATTCTTTGCAGCGACCTTATTAATTTGTTCAATTTCTTTCAAGGAATCTTCAGTACACATATTCAGATTCTTTTTATTGTGACTTTCACTGGTGCTCATGATGGTGACTACTTCCTTCAAGCCGCATTCCATAGCTAATTCAAGCCCTTTTAAATTTGGAATCAATGCGTTATAGGTCACACCTTCCTTTTTCCTTATGCCTGCCAGAACTTCCTTGCTGTCGGCCATCTGCGGCACCCACCTGGGATGTACAAAGGAAGTGACCTCTATTCTTTTGCATCCCGCATCAGTTAATCTGTTTACCAGCTCGATTTTCTTTTCAGTGGGTATGAATACCGGTTCGGGCTGCAGGCCGTCCCGGGGTGCCACCTCAAAAATACTGACCTCTTTGCAGTTGTGATTTGCTATCATCTTTACACCTTCTTTTTCTATATTAAAGCTCAAAAATTATTCTTCCTGTTACACCTCTGAAATCGGCTATGGCCTGTTCAAATTTCTCAAGCTCTGTTACCTTTCCCACATAATTGTCCAACCCGATTCTGCCGGTACTTAATATGGAGAGCACGGTTTCCCAGCTTTCGAACATTCTCCTTCCGAATATTCCGGTAACATTCAGCTCCTTGTATACCACACCGTACATATAATTGTTAAAAGTCAGAGGCTTTGGCACCATGCCCACGTGGACAAGTGTTCCTGCCACCTTCAAAGCCTCAACGCTCTTATTTATTACGTCTTCATTTCCGGTCATATCTATGATTGAAGCAACCCCTACTCCACTTGTTTCCCGCATTATAGTCTGCACAAAATCCTCCCTGGAACCATTGATGGCCACGTCTGCGCCAAGGCGTTTACTCTCAGCGAGGCGAAGCTCATTATTGCCCATGACAAATATTTTTGTGCTGCCTAAAAATTTTGCAAGCTCAACTGCCATCAATCCGATTGTGCCCATACCCAAAATGGCTATGCTGTTTCCGGAGGGATTTGCTTTTGAAAGGGCGTGCATGGCTGTCGTAAAGGGTTCCAGCAGTGCACCCTGCCTGTAGCTTATGAAATCCGGAATTTTAACTGCCGCTATTTCAGGAATTTTTATGTATTGGGCAAAACACCCGTCAAAGCTTCTGCCTATAACTCCCATATTATTCCTGCAGATGTGCTGGTTACCGGTTCTGCAGGTATTGCAGCAGCCGCAGGGGATATGCGTCTCGCCTGCAACCCTGTCTCCCGCCCTGATACCCTTTACGTCCGAACCGACTTCAACCACAAGCCCTGAAAATTCATGCCCCATGGTAAACGGCAGCTTATAGTGCGCATTCTGAACCAATTGGGTCCATTCATACACATCCACATCCGATCTGCACAGTGCGGCTGCCTTGACCTGTACAAGGACTTCATTCCTCCCGGGCCTGGGAATCTCCAGCTCAACAAATTGCGCTCCGGTCTTTCCGGCTGTTTTTTGTATGGCTTTCATAGAACCCCCTTTCTTAATTTTTACAAAATGGGCTGTTTGAAATAAGATAATTTAACAGCCGCATTTGTAAAGAATACTGAAATAATCATCTGTTTCTTTCAAGAGTGGCATCAGGTTCAAAACCTAATTTCTCATAATGTGAAGATCTTGTGGCAATATCCTCGTCCAGCTGCAATCTGGCAAATTTAATGACATCTTCTGCAACTTCATATGGTATGACCAGAACACCGTCGTCATCTGCGCATATGATATCTCCTGGTTTTACGGTCACTCCCGCACAATGAACCGGTATGTTTCTGGCTCCTCCGCGAGCACGTCCGTATACATGGTTATAGGTTCTCTGGGTGCAGAATACATTTGCCTTTTCAAGATTGGTTTCATATGAGTCTCTGCAGGCTCCATCAATTACCGCACCTTCAATTCCCCGGATCATCATATTCATTGCTATTTCCGAGCCCCATATTCCGCCCACGATGCCTTCCATGTCAATGACCACAACCGTGTCCTTTGCATTTTCGGACGTAATATCGTTTACGAAGGAGTATATGTTTTCACATTCTCTGGTAAGCTCTTCCTTATACTCTGCAACAGTTTTACACTGCTTGTTCGGAGTCTGCTTTGGAAGCAGCTTTACCGTGTATGCAAAACCTTTAAATTCCAGCCCGGGTCTCAGAGGTTTCATATTCGGGTTCATTGAGCCTACATTCACCATTCCCAGGGCATCCATGGCATCGGATAGATCCGCACATCTATACTTTCTTAATTCGTTGATCAGTTCAGTTCTTGTCATAATAAAATCCCCTCTCAATTTTTAGTTTTATAATTTTTTATTTTAATAAATGCTTTCCTTGTACATTATTTTTTTCATGCCCATTGTGAGCAGCATAGCCATGACAAAAATCAGAATAGCTATAACATTTCCATATCCGATATTAAAGTTCTGGAATGAATTAACGAAAAGATGAAGAGGCAACAATTCGGTGGAATGATTGGGACCTCCGCCTGTCATAACATAAACCAGGTCAAAGGAACGTAATGCACCTACCGTCTGAAGAATTATCACCATCTTTATGATATCCCAGGACAGGGGTATCACCATATGATAAATCATTTTTATGCCGCTGGCCCCGTCTATGGTTGCACTTTCAATTACTTCATGGGGCATGTTCATAAAACCCGAGTTGAACAAAATAACCTGAACACCGCATGAATTCCACGTCTGCGCTATTATAACAGCAATTAATGCCAGGGCCGGACTGGACAACGGCGGTATATAATTTTCAGCCTGTCCTATTGCCGCCATGAAGGGTTTTAACAAACCCATTCCCGGACTGTAAATATAATTCCATATAAATCCTACAGCAACCGAAGGTAAAACTGTCGGTACAAAAAACACCACCTTATAAAAACGATAGCCTCTCAACTGGAGGTATACCATATACCCCAGTGTAAATCCGAGAATAACCTGCAGTAACGTGGTTGATACCATAAATATCAGAGAATTCCCCATTGACTTCCAAAACAGCTGTGACTCAAATACCGACCTGTAATTTTCCAGACCTACAAATCTGCTTGACGCCAAGGTATCCCATTTAAATGTACTGAGAACTACTGATTGTCCGATAGGATACAGGACCAGATATATATAAATCAATGAACCCGGTATTAAAAACGCTAAAATTACCCAAATGTTTTTTTTAGTTATATTCATATAGACCTCCGCTGCCAATCTGTATTATCTATCCCTTTACAGCCCCTGCAATCATTCCCTTTTCGATATTTTCCTGTGCAAATATATAGAATAGAATACTTGGGATTATAGCCATCATAATACCTGCAGCCAATTGAGTATATTCCGAGT
>JAEVZU010000290.1 GCA_023392075.1 Bacillota bacterium
TCTGGTGGAAATGACGAGATGGATACACCCGTTCCCATACCGAACACGGCAGTTAAGCATCTCAGTGCTGATAATACTTGGCTGGAAACGGCCCGGGAAAGTAAGTCTCTGCCAGATTTATATCAAGGTCTTAAGCGTAACAGCTTAAGGCCTTGTTTATTTTGAGAATTTTAGTCTTCTGTGTTAGTTTGTTACTTTATACAAATATTTGGCCCCAGGTAAATAGCCTGGGGTTTCTGTTTTATTTTGATATGGTTAGTTTAAGATGTGATCAGATATTATATTAATACTATGGCTTGATAAAACACCAATACAGGCGATAGCATCATCCTCTGCAACTTGATCCGAAACCTTTAAATGCTTCGTGAAGAAGGTGTGTAGAATTACATATTCCGTATATAAGGAGTTTGCTTTTCTGATTCCTTCCGGAGTTAAATGGACTTGACCATAATGCTGCTTTTCAATCAATCCTAATTTAGAAAAGAATTTTAGTATTTTAAAAACATTGTACTTGGTGACGGCGAGAGTACTGGCTATATCCACCGACTTGACAGGGCCACCGCCGTTGCTTAATTTATATATACAAATTAAATATTTTATTTTAGAATTAGACAGCATAAGTATCTCCTTTATCCATACAAGGGGTTAGCATAGGCTAACTATATATTGGCATAGTATATGGAGATAGTCAACTGATATTATAAGAAATTAATAAAAAAGCCATGCAATACCAAGAAATTTGCTTCGCAAATCCACTTCGCGTCCACTTAGGTACTCTGCCTATGCTACGCAAATTATCTTGTTCGCTAGGGAACCCTAGGTTCCCTAGTACAATATAGTTGTAGTCAATCAGTAGATATTTATCCACTGATTTTACCAATTCTTAGTGACTTAACATAACATTGAGTATTTTATTCTAAATATTAAGCAAATCTTTGGCTACCCACCTTAGCCACCTCTGCCACCATTGTTGGCCCGAACTTTGACAATCATGTATAATAATTTCTGGACTCGGAAGTTTGCTGTACGTCCCCTGGGACTTCTCTTATTAGAAGAAGTGTACCCGTGTCGAAGACTATAAATTCATTCCAGTAAGTTTATATGATTTGGCTGGTTAAGGCCAACTTATGGTTGGTTCCTTGTGTCACATGCTAGGTTGTTTACTTACAGGAGATCGAATGGATGCTCCTGATTTGTCCAAATTTATTTTTTAGGAGGTCGTTTATGAACCTTGTGCCTGTTGCCGGTATTGATATTGGAAAGCATTTCAGTGAAATGGCAGTGCTTTCTCCATCCAATACCATAGTGGCCAGAATTAAAATCTTACATAATGTTTCCAACATAGACAAAGCAATTGAAATACTGCAAAAAGTAGAAAAGGACTTTGCAGCCAAGCCTGTCGTTGTTATGGAATCCACAGGTCACTACCACAAAATCCTTTTCAATTCCCTTCATAATGCTGGATATGATGTCTCTGTAATAAATCCTATCCAGACTGATTCTATCAAAAATTTGGGAATAAGAAAAGTAAAAAATGATAAAGTAGATGCCCGAAAAATTGCTCTTTTATATCGTTTTCAGGAATTAAGAACTACCAATATCCCTGATGAAGACTTGGAATGTCTCCGCAGCTTGTGCCGTCAGTATTACAACCTTAGCGATGAACTTACAGCTTACAAAAACCGTCTTATAGGGGTTGTCGATCAACTTATGCTCAACTTCACTGATGTCTTCAAGGATGTCTGTTGTAAAACCGCCCTTGCCATTTTAGAGATATATCCAAGCCCTACCCATATTCTCAAAGCGGATAAGACAGACTTGATTGAGCTCATTCAAAAAACTGCCCGCCAGAGTATATCGTGGGCTACTCAAAAATATGAGTTACTCATATGCAGAGCAAATGACTTTGAACCTTTAAGTCTCAACAATCCCGCAAACCTGGCTATACTGAAAGTGAATATATCTATGATTCGATCCCTCAGCCAGTCCCTTGAAAGAGTTTTAGAAGCTATTATTGAGCTTTTGACATCAGACTCAAACAAAGATCTACCTGTACTTTCTATGTCCATTGACTTACTTTGTTCCATCCCAGGTATCGGTTTATTAACTTCTGCTACAATACTGTCCGAAGTCGGTAACTTTTCTGCATTTTCAAAGCCAGGCAAACTTGTCGCTTTCTTTGGAATAGATCCTTCAGTCAAGCAATCCGGACAGTTTCAAGGAACCGAGAATAAGATGTCAAAGCGAGGCTCACGATTACTTCGTAAAGTGCTGTATACAACCGCTCTGACCAGTGTAGGTAAAAAGCGGAATGGAAAAGAAAGCAATCCAGTATTGTATGATTTCTACCGCAAAAAGTGTGCTTCTAAACGTAAGAAAGTAGCTTTAGGCGCTGTTATGCATAAGTTGGTTTTCATCATATTTGCTGTCCTTCGTGATAAAAAGCCTTTTGAGCTTAGAAACCCGGAAGAACATGCTAAAATGTTGAATAAAAAGGCCTCGTAAGCATTCTATATGTTTGCTTAATATTCAGTTTTCAATGTACATTTAGTCAACGTCTACTAGCTATTTTATGTCAAGTTCAATAGGTAGTTTAATTGTCATGCTTTTCTTTGAAGCTACAATCTTAAATATTACTTAAGGTGTTTTTTATAAAAAACTATTGACAACACTTAGCTGGTCTTCGACGAAACACTTCGTGTTTCCGAGCACCCCCTCCAAACCGGAAAGGGGATTCCCCTTTTCAATCCCCGAGTATAGAAATTTACTCTTTGGAATTTTCTGGTGTACACATTCAAACTCAGTATTATAAGTGCCTCATCACTGTTCCAAAACTTATAAATTCCTATACTCCAAGAAATTTGCTTCGCAAATCCGCTCTGCGTCCACTCAAGTACACTCTAAAAACAGAAACCCCGCCATACCTGCTTTCAGGGGGCAGGTACGGCGGGGTTTTATCACGCGCGGACTATCTTTAATTATGACTATACTGCATTATGGGTAAAGGCGGCAATAGAGTCAATAGGTATATCGGTAACTGATCCGACTGATCTGATAGGGTATCCGTAATTTCCATACCCGTTATCCATGTTGTCACCCATATTGCCCATACAGCCTATTCCGTTTGCATAGGGTGTTCCGCTGCAGGAATTGCCCAATGCACATCCGGGTGCAGGGCCAATTTGACTTAACAGCTTTACAAAGCAGTCGTTTACTCCTAAAAGTACCCCTGTAAATCCACAGCCCGACATTCCACCACTCTTTGTAAATATAGTAACAGTTTCACCTATTCTTTTACACAAAGCATTTACAATATCACCGTTTATAGACAGACCGCCATGGTTATTGTTAAACTCTTCTGACATATTCTCCTCTCCTTCCACAACATTAAATACATCTGATAATCTCAGGCCGGAATGCCTTTTGACAAATCAAATTTACTATCAGGGTTTATTACATATTATGTCAACGGTCGGAGGTTTGTTACAATATAAAATCAACATTCTGATAAAAGCCACTTAAAAGTTTTCAATCTTTCCTCATTGGTTATTTCTACCCCTGAGTCAAAGAAATCAATATTTCCTCCCTTTCCGGAAGTATTCAGAATATCCTTCTCTTCCATGAGACGTTTCAAATATCTCACTGTTCCGGTGCTTCCGTCTATCACATCAATATGTCCGGGAAGAATAAGTTTGAAAATTTTCTTATAGATTGGGAAATGAGTACAGCCCAGAACAAAGGTCTTGTAATTGTTAAGGTCATAGCCTCCCAGCTTTTCTCTTATAACGGGAACAATACTTTCCCTGTCGAATATCATTCTCTCGGCAAGTTCCACCAGTTCAGGGAAGGCAAGATAGTCAACAACGTGCTCGTGATCTACTCTCTGTACCAGATCATGAAATTTTTCCTCTTTCAGAGTCAGCTGTGTGGCAAAAACAAGGACCCTTTTTCCGTTGCCGTTTTCTACCGCCGGTTTAACAGCAGGCTCCATACCTACTATGGGAAAGGGATATTTACTCCTCAAGTCCCTGACCGCAATACTTGTTGCGGTGTTACATGCCACCACCAGAGCTTTTATTCCCTTGCCCACCAGAAAATCCACTGCCTGGAAAACAAAATTATGTACCTCTTCCTTTGTTTTGGTTCCATATGGCACATGTTCATTATCGGCATAATATATATAATTTTCGTAAGGAAGCTGCCTCACAGCTTCACTCAGAACTGTTATTCCCCCAAAACCCGAATCCAAAAAGCCTATACTACCGTTTTTCATAGGATAAACTCCTCTCCTCCTGTGTTCTCCAATTATTCCACATCAACACCTGTACTTATGTCATACTTTTATTATGCCCTTATAACGCACCGGTTCAGCAGAAAATTTTCGGCCCCGTTATATTTCCCTTCTGCGCGGTTCCCTGGAAAATCTGATAATAATGGCGAAAATGATCCACCCGGCTCCACAGTAAATGACCGAAGGCAAAAAGTATATAAAATACATCAATTCTCTGAACATTCTGGAGAAACTGCCCACACCATAATAGCTGTATAATGAAACTCCCAATGAATAGAGAGCGGCAAATATCAGGCTGACCGGAACGATTACAAGGGTTTCCCTGCCAAAAAACTGCTTGTATAATAACAACAGCAGCAAAGGAAACACAACTGCCGAAATCCCATAAATAATATAGATACCCGTCATGGTTAAATTAAATCTGACCATGGATACCAGCAAAATTATTATTACAACCGATTCAAGAATACTCAGTCCCAATACTTTTAAAACATTCCTCATGACAACCTCCATGTAACACATTAACTTAACTTAAAGCTGCTCCTTCAGCATTTTTAAATGCTGTTCAATATTTTTCCCTGTAACCAAAACACCAAAATCCTCCGGCACCTGCACTTTATTATAATTATCAAACATTCCGGCCAGCATTTTCTCACCGATAAACACCCTGAAATGTGAAGTTTCATAGTAGTTGAACGGATCCCGGGTTATGGAATTGATTCCGCTGAAATCATAAAAATCGGTTATCTGCACCAGCCGCTTTTTAAACTCCATAAACTGTACCGGATCATTGGCAATATAGGTGGCCTTGTATGTAGGATTTATAAAAACAATGCATTTTATGGAATTCGTGTTGCATATATTCACAAACTCCTGGATATCCTGCAGCGTTTGATCCATAAAATTGGTTTTATGTACCGACGGATTTTTAAATTTTTTATCCTTAATGTGTTCTTCCTTGTGTGTATTTATGTATTCATCTATTTCAGCATGTATTGGACGGCCTGAGTTGTATATATCGTAAAAAACCGGAAATTCCTCCTCTTTTGGATGGATATATGCTTCAAGCACGTTCCTGTCAGGAATTTTAAAAGTATATCTGACGTAATATTTTAAATTATCTATCAACGAAGCCGAATAAGGTGTAGTTATAAGTTCTCCGTTCCCGGATCTCGGCTCCAGCTTGTATGAAAAATCCTCCAGACCCAGCATCACCGTTTTTATTTTAACTTTATTATCCACAAGCATTTTAAGATTGTAAAGGTGCTCTGACGGTATTCCCTGAGAAATAGTCATATTATAATACTTCCCGTCAGGTATGGTTTCACTGGGTATATTGCCAACCCTCGAGGACCCGAACAGGAAAGAATCGTATTTATCAGGATTGCTCAAAAGATACCTCATCTTTAAAAAGCGCTGGTTGGGTTCGATCTTTTGGTCCCTGAAATCGGTGCGGTAGATGCCATAGGGATCATAATGCACATTTATATATGCAGCAGGCGCCAATGCCAGGATGGAAATAATAATAATTTTTACAATCAGTTTAACAGCAGCGTTCATAAAAACCTCTTAAAATTGAAAATATATAAATTCATTGCTTCCAAACTCTCCCAGGAGCAAAATAGCCAGAATAAGTATGTAATATGCAGTGTATCTGACAGCCGCCGGTTTGGCCGATATAATCTCCCACATGTTTTTACCCGACTCTTCCAGAAAATGTACCCCTTCCATAATAATAATCAAAATAAAGCTCAATATAAAGTAATATTTGTCAAATCCTATGGAACTCAGTTCAATCAGCTGTGCTTTAATCACACCTGCATCAAACAGACCTTCCGGTATGTGGCTTATTATATGCACCGCATCTGCCATACTGTTTGCTCTGAAAAATATCCAGGTGAAGCTGACAAGTATAAATGTAAACGCTATTTGTAGTACCGAATACAACCGGGGCAGTTTTCCGAGTCTTAATGCATGGGTGACCCTCCCGCGCACATTGCGGGTAATGTACGCTATGATCTGGAATAACCCGTTGAGACCGCCCCATATGATATATGTCCAATTGGCACCATGCCACAAGCCGCTGATCAGAAAGGTTATCAGCAGGTTCAGCATCCATCTTGACTTTGAGACCCGGTTGCCGCCCAGAGAAATATATACATAGTCCTTGAACCAGGTTGAGAGGGATATGTGCCATCTTCTCCAGAACTCTGCAACGGATTTTGACAGATATGGACGTCTGAAATTCGTCATAAGCTTAAAGCCCATGACCTGAGCTGCTCCTATAGCTATATCCGAATAACCCGAAAAATCACAAAAGATCTGAAAGGAAAAGAAAATAGTAGCGATAACCAGAGTAAAACCGGTATATTCGTTTGAGTTGTTATAAACCTGATTGACAAACAGGGCCAGCCTGTCTGCGATTACAACCTTTTTAAAAAACCCCCACGCCATTAATTTCAGGCCTGAGGTTACCCTCTTGTAGTCAAATTTATGGTATTCACAGAACTGGTGCAGCATGTTCTGAGGCCGTTCAATAGGGCCTGCCACAAGCTGCGGATAAAACATGACATACAGCGCATATATTCCCAGATGCCGTTCTGCCTTCTGATGTCCCCTGTATACCTCAATAACATAACTCAGACTCTGGAAGGTATGAAAGGACAGGCCTATTGGCAGCAGGATCCATAGGTTTTCAATTGGATAATTCCAATGGAGCACCCGTGCAATATAGGCGATGTTTTCATTGAAAAAATTAAAATACTTAAAAACAAATAATATGCCAACATTTGATAATATACTGATAATTAAGAAGAGCTTTTTCTTTTTATCCTGCAGCCGTTCGATATAAATTCCCGAAATATAATCTATAATAATGGTGAAAAATAATATCAATATGTACACAGGAACGAAAAACATGTAAAATATGCAGCTTGCGGTAAGCAGCATAACCCAGCGGAGCTTTTGCGGCAGCAGGAAATACAAAATAGTAACTATGGGGAAAAAAATTAAAAAATCCAGTGAATTGAATAACATTATGTACCTCATATATAGTAATCATCACTTGAATTTTACTACATAATCCAAGACTTTACAACAATATCAGGTGACGGTGAATGTATCCCGAAACCCGAAAGAGAGGCTGCTGCAAAATATAACAAAAGAAATACATATGAAAAACTATTGACATAGTGCTCCCGTACAAACTTCAATAACTGGGTTGCTCACAAAGTACATGCCTGAAATTTGTACAGCTCAACACAAGTGTTTTTGCTGTCGCAGAACACTCAACATCCTGTCTCGGGTTGCTGCTCAAATCGGCTTCCTGCCGATTTGCCAGCTAAAACCCTTGTGTTTTGCCTACAATTTCTGGCATGTACTTTTAATTGAGCTGCCCATTTATTGAAGTTGTCCTCGCGCACTATGTCAATAGTAAATCCATGTATTGCATATGTCTCATTGCAAAAGTCTCTTGGTTTTAGGGAGTAATTACCGTCAAACTTTAATTTTCACTACGATTTTTTTTACCTGTGTGGCATTCTTCCAAATGCAACCCGGTTTATGTATATCCTCAGGGAAAAATACCGCAAAGCCCCGTGCAGGTACTTTTACGCGGGTACCCTCGCTGTCCTTATAGAATACTATGTCCTTCTGCTCATCATATTCACAGGAGGGCTTAAAATCTGCTTTTAATCCCCATCCCATGCCTTCTGCACCAGCTGCCACATATTGAAGGTCGATATATTTCTCATGACTCTCCCATTTCTTATCATTTTCCGCACAGGTTTCATACTCCTGAACCAGTGCGAACACTTCCTCTCCCTCAATGTCATATCTCCCAGCGGGCTTATTGTTTTTTACATAGTCAAATATGAATTCAAAAGCCTTCTTCAAATTCCTGTGCAGATTATAATATAATTCCGCATTATCCAATGTATCAGCAATCACTCAGATCCCTCATTTCATCATATTAATTAAATATCTTCTGTTATATTTTATACAAATAGTTTGAGTCAGGCAAATTTTCTTAGTTGAGCCGCACTCATTTATTACGGCATGTTTTCATATTATCTCTGCCTTCAGCCGCCTGGAGTAATACCTTATATTACACGCAACATTCCTGGTCTTAGAGAAAACAGTTATAAAAGTACTGAGGAACCTGTTCCAGTTGGGCCACCTTTATCCTTACTTCCTGCGTTAGAAGCTTCATTTGTGTTACTTCCACCTGAAGTAACACATTCTCCCTGACCATCATTACGGAGTTTCTGGCTTTATCCTATTCAACCCACAGCTCATGGTTTTCATTGCCCAGCTTGAATTTGACCTTCAGAGTAAGTATTCTCCTTATTGTATCTGTGTAGGCAGGATTTACATGCTTAACGGTGTATTTATGCCCCAAAAGGTAAGAAGCAAAGTTCCGCCCAAAGCCCCTGGTATCCTCCAGACCGAATATGGGCTGCAAGTCCCCGTAAAGCTTTTTCACATCAGCCATGAATTTGTCATAGTCCGACGGCCTGTTGGCGAAGGTAATCTCGCCTAATTTGTTAGTCCAGCAGTCCATAGCCACTGCCGTATATGTATCCTTATGCATATCGATGCCTATAAAAACCCTCCTGCGTTTCTGATAAATACTATCTCCTCCGTTCCTTTGCTTTGTCTCCATAAAACCTGCCGGCAACCGCACTTTATGAGCGTTAGTCCAAAAACTTTAGTTCTATGACCTCGCAAGGGAGCGTAAACCTATCCACTTTCCATGTGACAAATTACGTGATTTCAGGCATCACGAGCCTTGATTCAATTGTTGTGTGTGATATTAACTCTGTTGCAAAAGCATTGCAAGTAGATTCTGAGGCATTTTAAATAGAAAAAACAAAACAAAAAACAGAGAAGAAAATATGTTATAATTTTTTCTTCTCTGAATGTATCTGCGTTTTATGATGTGCTTTGTTGAAAGCAACGAGGGAAGTTTCCCCCCTTAAACCCCCGGCTGCCTCCATTTTAGCATGGGCAAAAATACCGGTCAAGATATGGTTCACCATGAACCATTGGGGATGTGCTATGCCTCATGGACTAAGTAGAAACCGGGCTGAAGGAATTAATCCGTACAGCATACTTTCAGTCATCAAATTCCTTGCCCCCGTGTGGCGACGTGTTACCCTGTTTCCGATTTTCAAGCGACTATGGAGTCCGAATACACATGCACAGGTTGAGAAGGAATTTGAGGGCAATTTGACGACTGTTCGTTCCGATACTTAATCGAACAAATTGTGCTGAACCTAGGGGTCGAAATGATGCTGGTTAAAGAGAGGTGGCCGCGGTGCGCCCCCTCTCGGATTACATCAGCCCGCAATGCGGGCTGCAGCATTTTGCATAGGTGGTCGGAATTGGGGGTACAGTCACCTTTCAGGTGGTCGGAACATGAGAACGCCCGCATTTACCAAGGGGTTACATGGTGGTCATTACTGACACCTGTGGCTTTAAAAGAAATGTTCAAAGCCGATGCATAAAAGAAAGGCAGTTATTTCTATTGAGATAACCGCCCTTGCATATCTAAGCTATGATGGCAGGCTACTACACTCACCCTATTTCTTATTAGTCAGCTGTGTTGAAAGCTTCTGTCTGGGAAGGGTCAGCTTCACCATCCAAGCTGACTGCGGGTGCATCTGCAGAGTATTTTCTAGCCTCTGCCATTATTTCTTCAGGATCAGGTTCATTTTCCGAACCAAGTTTTATATTGCCTATTGTTTCTTCCTTGCCGCCTGTTTTTACACCTTTGAATTTAGCCGGCTCTGTATGCTTTATCTGTACTGCCTTCTTTTTCGGGATACTGCCCTTTTTCACAGGTGCAAGTCCGGTAGGAGCAGGTACTTTGGGCAAAGCAGCCTGTGTTTTCTGTGTTTGTTTTTCAAGCGATGCCTTGGAAATATCCGCTGCCTGAGAGTATGCATGTAAAACCTGAGTCGGCGGATGGTGTATTCTTCGAATACTGTCTGGCCTCGTCCATTACATCATCTGCGTCGGCTTCCGGGTCTGAGCTCAATTTAATGTCACAGGGTACTCCTTCCTGGGCCTTGCCTCCTGCTTTTTGGCTCTTAAAGGCAGCAGGTTCGTTATGCTTTATTTCCTTCACCCTGGTTGCGGCAGCTTGGAAACCCTTATCCTTTATTGCCGGCAGCCCTGTTGGTGTGACAATCTCAGGTATAGCAGCCTGTGTCTTTGCCCACTGCTTTTCAGCTTTTTCAACATTTATAGCACTTTCAGTCTTGCCTGCTTTTTCAGAGCCTGCGGGAGATTGGGCAAGTGCCTCAACTAGTTAGGCTTCCTGTTTGTTCTGGGCATCTTTATTAGCAGTTGCTGTATTTTTTCAGCAGCTGTTTCTGCTTTTTTATTTTCAGCCGGTTCACCGCCCTCAATTGCTTTGTTTTGCTGTAAAGTTTCCTGCTTTAGGGATTCCAATTGCCGGGATTTCTGCGGTGAAGAGTTTTCCTTTGCCGGTTCACTCTCTTTTTTGGCTTACCCCCTTACCGGTATTGCCGCCTGCATTCCAGCTATTTGTACAGAAGACCCTGATGAGGCTGCCGTTCTGTTGTTCGGATTACCGGAATTGCTGTGTTCGCGCCTTTCTTTACGGTCCTGCTGTCGGTATCCGGCAGCCGAATTTCTGACTGTTGTTTTTCTGGTTTGTGTATAACATAATTATTCCCGTTTAAAAATGCTTCCGCTTAAATAAATTCTGTAGCAATTTAGTTCTCCATTTTTAAATTTACCGGAATTATAAGACTCATCTTTAAACCAGAGCTTTGATTTCACATCACTTTATATCCGCTTTTAATAATATCACTTACCGATTTAGACGAATACTCCAAATATGTCTTATTCTTTGCTACAATCTCTGTTCTGGGTAAATATTTTTTTACCCATTTGCTTAAATTTTTAAACCAATCACCTAAATCCTTTGGCTTTATAGTTAATTCCTTTTTATCATTAAAAAATTCCATTTCGACCCATAATCTTCCTCTAGAAACCTCTTTTGCTTCATTCCTAATAATTGTTCGACTGAACTCTATTACGGGAGAAGCAATTGCATCAATATATTCTCTTCCATTATCTATTTTTTTAAGTATTAAATCTCCGAACCCTTCTTTATATAGATATAACTTAAACCATGCTTTTCCCGAAAAAGGTTCTGGAAGAGTATTTATTTTGACCGGATTCATATTATTTCCTTCAAACAAAACTATACCATCTGATAAAATATACTCGATAAATTTTTCTTCTGTTTCCTTATCCATCAGAAAATTAATTTGTTTTCCCATACTTCACTTGCCCTTCATTTTATTATTTATCATACGGATGATATTTAATTCTGGCACCATTATAATTATCCGCTCTCCTAATGTCTCTTATAGCCTTCTTTTCTCGTGATATCGGTGAGCTATATTTTTTTGTACTTTTACCTACTTGGTGAATTTCTGCAACTCGGCCTTGGCTATCTAATCCGACAACATCTGCAAACCTCGAATCCTTCTATCCACCTGTAGTGTCAAATCTGTATTCATATCCTGGAGTCAAACCTCTAGCCTCAATATCTTTAGCAATTTCATTTATTTTGTTTTGATGAAGTACTCCACCCTTTTTACCATATGGATTTGGAATATCGCCTTTTACTCTTAGCCTAGCAATAAGTTTCTTTGGATTAAATATACCATAAATAAGTATGTATTTACCTTCAAGCTTAAATTCCAACCCTTTAAACTTGAATTTAGCCAGTATCTTACCCGTTAAATCATTGAGCTTCTTCATTCCCTTCGGGAATATATCACCCAGTCTCTTTATTACCAGCTTACCTTTTTCTATCAGGAATTTACCGGATTTTGATATCAGTTTTTTACCGGATTTTAAAAGGTTTTTTATACCTTTAACTGCTGATTTTGCAGTCTTTTTTATGCCTGATG
>JAEVZU010000322.1 GCA_023392075.1 Bacillota bacterium
ATTATCTTGTTTTTGCCCCTTTAATGTTATCTAGTGAAAAACTTTGAGTTATTCCATCAATAGTTTGTTCAATTTCAAATGAATCTGGTCTAAACGAGTCACCACTAAATTTAGGTTTTATTTTCACGTAAACTGTAGCTCCTCCATCAATTGCTTTTGCCCATGAGTACCTGTGGCTTTTTCGGTAGACAAAAAGAAAAGGTCTCAACACAGAATATATCTCTATTAAGACCTAATTTTATTAATTTCACTTTTTTTATATACCTTGTATACTTTTTTGCATTGTGAGTTTCTCCAACAATAAATTAAATTCTTGTTACATACTATCCAATTATTTATTCTCTATGATTCCTAAAATTTCGCTCGTTTCTGATGGATTATCATGTTCAGCAGTATCAACTTTGGATTTACAAAAGTGATAGTTATTGCTAGTCTCTCCACATTGCAGACCACTCTGGATAATCTTCGTTTATTGCTTTAATTTCTTCTACTGGATATTCTCCACTATTTTTAACTATATTTAATGCTTTCTTATGCCAAGATCGTTCTTCGACTACTCCTAATTCATCATATTCACTAAAACTATCAATTGCCTGTAATGAATATTCAAGAGCACTTAGAATATCTTCTTCTCTTTTAGAAATGACAGAATCTAAAAGATATAACATTGCCACTCCTGCTAACATTGATGGCGTAAATTCAGACCCCATAGTATCTACATCTGGAATTAAAGTCTTTAGTTCTTCTTTTTGATAAGAAATTATTGAAATATCAGTATCCGCTGAAACCAAGTTGTAAATAAGATTATTTATTGTTTTACGAGGTTCTGTAATAGTTTCGTCATAATTAAATTCAAAAACTTGAACTACCCGTTCAACGCAAACCGCAGCGAAATAAATTTTCTTTTCCAGTGTTAGCTTTTGTAACTCATCAATTTGAAAATACATATCTTCAACCTCCAGTAATTATTTTTTCCCCCTTAAGTGTTCAGGAACTTTACCCAAATCACCTGCAAGTGCTTTTTGACAAGCGGTACAGCAAGGACGTGTTGGAACAATTTCAACGATTTCCTCGTCCTGGCTTAATGAGTTCTTTAACTTTTGTTCAGCATGATGACGTTTATCTTTTGATTTATCATATGGCATCGGTATCATTTTCCCATCAATCATAATCATTTCATATGTTTCCTTAACAATATTTCCATCTTTATCTCTTAATATTTTGCCATCTTCTCCTTTTATCGGTCTCCGCACTAAATATGGACCTGGATTAACATACTCTTCATTTGGCTTTATTCTGATATTTTCAGGTGCAGATTTGTTGTCATTACTAGACGTTATAACTATTCTTATCTTGCCAGTTTTTTTATTTCTAACCTTTGCAACGCAAAAAGTCTCATACTTGCTAGACTCTTTACGAAGTTCTATAATCTCTTTTGAGCGAAGCTCTGTTTCACTTCTATGGCAAACTTCCTCAATAGCATCAACCTCACTTACTCCCGCATTATAGATATTCTATACTGTGGTTTTATCCTGTAAGCTCTTTTTACCACTAAAAAGCACAATCTATATGAAGCCTCCTTACAGAAGCTTATTTACATTTTTTACAACTTTATTTTATTATAATGAAAGTTCCAAACAAAATCAATCTGCTAACTTCTCAAACGGCTTGTATTCGGTCTTTGTCCGCATCATACCATATATAATCCTTACAGCTCTTCTTGACACACAAACGAGAGCTTGAGGCTTACTTTTACGCTCTCTAAGCTTGCTTTCAAAATATTCTCTAAATACCGGATGCCTTGCTTTACCGTTTGGATTTACCTGTACCAATTGGATTGCAAGGAAATGAAATATAGCATTTAAAACCCTGTTGCCCTGTCTGCTGCGTTGGTCTTTACCCTTTCCGGCAGAACTGAAATTAACTGGAGCTACCCCGCTGAATTGAGCCAGCTTATCAGAGTTGGGAAACCTTTCAATATTACCTATCTCAGAAATAATGCTTGCTGCTGTGATAAGGTTAATGCCCGGCATGGTGTGAAGCTTATAGCCTGTAAGCTGAATCAACCTTTTCAATTCCCTGTCGATGTCCTCATTTTCCTGCTTCCTGAACTTTAATTCCCGCACAAGGCTTCTGATAACAAGGTCACGCTCGTCTTGATAATCCTTCTCTTTAGGGCTGTTCACTTCTGATAATGTCAATATTTGATTCACTTTCTTTACAGTTGTACCCCTATGCACCTTCCTCAATTCCTCCAAAAGAGCTTCTGGTTGAACGCCTTTAAGATGCTTTGGGTGTGGATATATTTCCCAAAAGTACATAGCTGTTTTGGTGTCCACATCACAGAAATATTCCTTGTAGCTTGGGTAAACATATGTAAGCTGGGCATTTAGCTGATTTTTAGCAATAATAATCCCTTGTACAAGCGAATCCCTGCGTTTTACTAACTGCCTGATTGTCCAGAACAAATCATCATGGCTCTCATCGGGCAAGGTGTCCAGCATATCCCTAAGTATTTTTGCTACACAAAAAGCATCGTAAGAATCATCTTTTTTTGACATAGGAGCACTATTACGCATTGCATCAGTGTAAGCAGGATTTACATGCTTGACAGTGTATTTATGCCCCAAAAGGTAGGAAGCAAAGTTCCTTCCGAAGCCTCTGGTGTCTTCTAAGCCGAATATCGGCTGTAAATCACCATACAGCTTTTTCACATCAGTCATGAATTTATCATATGCCGATGGTCTATTGGCGAAGGTGATTTCGCCTATCTTATTAGTCCAGCAGTCCATAACCACCGCTGTATGTGTGTCCTTATGCATATCAATACCTATAAAAGCCATCTTACGTTTTTGATAGATAATATCTCCTCCATTTCATTGTTTGTCTCCATAAAATCTGCCGGCAACCGCACTTTATGAGCGTTAGTCTTGTGACCCGCAAGGGAGTTTTAGCCTATCCATTTTCCATGTGACTGATTACGTGATTTGAGGCTCACGAGCCTCTATTCTGTTCTTCGTTGAGTGAACTTTTACTATTCGTAAAAGCACTCACACAAGTACAATTCAATTGTGTGTGATGTTAACTCTGGTGAGAAATGATTGCAAGTAGATTTTGAAAAAGAGGCAAAACAAAAACAGAGAAGAAAAATGATATTGTTTTAATCTTCTCTGCCTGTATCTGTTATTTTATTCTGTTTTAAATGTTGTACTTTATCGGAAATACTTCGGGGAATTTTCCCCCTTAAACCCCCGGCTGTCCCATTTTATCATGAACGAAAAAACTGGTCAAGGAGGGGTTCACCATGAACTGAGGGCTTTGCAGATAAAGTTCTGTGCCATACGATAACTTGATTTTTACAGTACCGTCTTCGATTGCGATTTGTTTACCCCTGTTTGGCGATGTGTTACCCTTGTTTCTGATTTTGGTGCACAGGCTGGGATAAGTGCACCTATCAGTTAATTCGAATGAATTTGAGGGCAATTTGACGACTGTTCCTTTCGACACTCTTCCGAACAAATCGTGCTGAACCCCCATATTGATTTTGGTGCAGGATAAAGAGAGGTGGTCGTTGCGCCTCGCTAAGGCGAGGCACTGCGACCATCCTCTCGGATTACATCAGCCCGCAGTGCGGGCTGGTAGGCATTTGACATAGTGGTCGGATTGATGTAATTGAGTTGCTATCTGTGTCGGATTACGAAAATTACCGCATTTGACAAGGGGTTGCAAGGTGGTCATTACTGACACTTGTGGATTTTAATGCTCAAATACAGAACTTTTCACTCACAGATCACAATTCACTTGACAATCAATATCATTTCTATTTTTTTAATATTTAACTTAAAAACTTGAAACTTTCACTATACAAAAACTTCTTTATATTCCTCTCAATTATTAGCGTTTTACCCAATCCAGTATATTTAATCAGTTTGATGTTCTCCAGAAGCATCTAATATCTCTATAAACTCACTAAAAGTATCAGCAATCCAATATACACACTCGTCCTCTGTTGAGTTTTCAAAGGCAATTCTTGAATCCCAATAATAGATTCCTTTGTCTTCATCCTTAGTAATCATTATTATATTATTATTTGCATAATCAGCGCCTATAATAACTGTATTGTTTTGGGTTTTAGGTACATACTGTTTTGTCCATGTTAATATATCAGCACTCTTATACCCTGTGTTATAGCCCCACATTTTTTCAACACCTATCCTTGAAGCTATACCATCAATAGAAATCATTTTTGCCTCATCAAAAAATCCTCCATTACTTTGCATTAAAAATTCTACATAATCATCCGGCAGTTTAGTATTTAACTCCTTTTCTAGCTCCTCTACATCTTCAATCTTTAAGACTCCATTTTTAACCAAATCCATTTTATTTCCCCCTTTTCCTATTTCTACTTATTGAAAGTCCTCCAGTATGAGTATACCTATGATGAAATTCACTACTAATTTCTTGCATCGTTTTGCAATCTTGGTGATGATGCCATGTATTTAGTAATTTATTTCTTGGCTTTCCTTTTTCCTTAGCTTTTGCATCAGCTTTAGGAAAATCAATCTCATAGTCAATAAATTCTTCTAACTCTACTTCTTGAATAACTACCGGTTTTTTTTGAGCATTTCTAAAATCTGGATATCCATTTGGATATGATACATAATTACCTTCCCAGTCGTGGTATGTCCAAATCCCATTTTGGGCGATTGAAATAGTACCAGCCCCTCCTAAATCACCACTAAGCCACTTATTAATAGTTGGTGAATACTTAGGTTTCCTTTTTCTGAGTTCCTTAGTAAACTGCTCCTTGCGGGTATATATTGTGGGTTTACTATTTTGAGCTTCAGTCTCACTTACTCCCGCATTTTCACCCTTAGCTTTTTGAGCAACAGCAATAATACTGTCACTATCAGATTTTTTTACATCGCTTTCTTTTTTATTCTCCTCTTCACTGACTACTTTAATTAATTCTCCATTATTTGGCAA